>CAZKYD010000064.1:7008-9893 GCA_964556875.1 uncultured Alistipes sp. | reverse complement strand
TCTGCGTCCTGACCGCTATTCCACAACAGCTCGCCGAGCAGCAGCTGCGAGGCGTTATCCTTCGGATTCTCGGCAGTCACTACGCGTAGCATCTCGATAGCTTCGTTGATTGAGCCATCTTCGGCGAGGGTGCGCGCTTCATCGAGGCTCTGCGCCGATGCCGGCAGAGAAAGGCTTACTGCAGCCAGCATCGCCACAGCGGCTATCTGTTTTGCAGAAAATTTCTTCGTTATATTCCTTAAGGCTTTCATCTTAGTTGAGATTTTTACCAAACAACCCCCGCTTTCCCTATCGGATTCAGGATATGGAAGCAAAGATCATGGAGCAGTTCAAACGGATTTTGACGCGAGCCGTTACCTTTCGAGTTGCTGTCAAATTCGCGTAAAAGAGAGATTATTTCGATAGTCTGCCAAGCGCCACACCATTTTATCGCGTTGCGGATATCCGTAAGCTGACCGGGGAAGCGAAAACCGAGGGCCTCCATCAAGCCATGCTCACTCTTATCTTTAGCATAGTGGGCTACCAGCAAGTTTGAAAACAGATTAAAAAGATTCACCACCAACACCTGCGGCGGATTGTTCTTCGGGTCAGCGGCAAAACGGTTGATAATTCTGAACACCTTCTGCGAATCGTGGCGAGCGATGGCGCTGACAAGTTCAAAATTGTTATAATCCTTCGAAATGCCGATATTGCGCTCTACCGCTTCTGGTGTAACTCGTGCATTCGGCCCGAGCGTCATCGTCAACTTCTCAACCTCGTTGTAGAGGCGCGAAAGATCGGTGCCCACAAAGTCGCAGAGCATTGATAGCGCCTTCGGATCGGCGGTCAGCCCCTTCCCGGTGATAAAGTTAGCCACGGTTGTGGCCACCATCTTCTCGTTGAGCTTCTTCGATTCAAAGACAACGCCATGCCCCTCCTTGATCGCCTTCATAAACTCGGCGCCCTTAGCCTGCGCCCCACGGCATACAAGGCAGAGCACCGTTGTTGGCGACGGAGCTTTGACATACGAGGCAAGTGCATTCAGATATGCCGTCGACGAAAATCCCTCGGGATTTCCCGACTGCACCTCACGGACAATTACAACCTGACGCGGCGACATCATCGGATAACGGCGCGCCGCCTCGATCACAGCTGCCGGCGTTGACTGAGTAGCATACATCATCGACAAGTCGAAATCCCGGTCGTCAGGCGCTACCAAGTTTTCCACATCCTTCGCTATCAAATCGAGGTAAAACCCCTCTTCGCCATGTAGCAAATAGACGGGGGCAGCCTCTCCTCGGCGGAGAGCCCTGCGGATTGAATCGACTGTCGTTGTATCGGCCATTTCTTGAATTTTAAAATCAATGCTAAATTACTACATTTTCTTCAATACTCAAAAAATAATGGCAAGCAACTAATCTGCCTGCCATTATTCTATCCTTTATGTTATCTTCTATTAGAAGCAGTAGCCTACGGAAAGGGCAAAGTCGGCTGTGTTAACCTTAGCGTCCTCATACTTGAAAAGAGGAATAAAGTCTGTGCCGTAGCTTAAGCCAACATAAACCGGTTTATACTGGAACCCGACACCAATGTGCCAGCCCATCTGGAAACGATGGAAAGTAGGATCGAAGTTATCTTTGCTGAATACGTTTACCCAATCACCTTCAAGGTCATCTTTCGAATAGCCAATCATGTGCAACATATCATCAGAAATGTTGGTCTTAACCTTGTATTTATAATCGCCTAACAGATGGAACTTGAAATCAAGTCCGATGTAAGGGGTCAGCGACATATCGTCACCGATGGCAAAACTGTAAGCAAAGTTTACGGGAATTGACAATGACATGTTGCGAGCTTTCATCTGACCTTGTGCGTACTTCCCATCGACTTCATATTTGTCGCCATTGATAGAGCCGACAACAGTGTTGAGTTTCAGACCGGTTTCAACGAACATCGGGAGTTCACTTGATACGGCAAAACCGTGGATATAGTCAACGCCGATACCATTCAGGGAGAACTTGTCCTTGTCATTGTAGAAAGAACCAAAGTACTTGTTCCCACTAACGCTCTTGTTTGCATACGAAACAGAGATGCGGTTGTAGCCTTCGCCAGCTGTCTGCGCCACGACTGGCATAGCAGCGACAAGCATACCAATTGCTAAAAGTTTTAATTTCATTTTCTGATTGATTTTAATGAATGATTTATGTTATTAAGCTCAATTAATTTAAGCCGGGCACCTAAAAGATGTTCTTCATTAGTTTGCCAATTGTATGATATGGGCGCAAAGTTAATAAACCTTTCGAATAACAATATACAGCAATTCCGCTTTTAACATTAGTTAAACAGCAATATATTCCAAACAGGACAATTAAAGGAAAAAATTACTAATAATACCGCAAATGTGACCAAATTAAACTAATGAAAATCAATAATTTTGTATCCCTAATCCACCACAATGAAAAAACTTATCATACATAATGCAAATTTATTCTAAACTAAATCATTTATCAGCAGGTATCGCGATCTTTTTCGCCGCTTTCTTGCTGAGCAGCTGCGGCAGCAAGGAGACGCAACAAGCTGCTACAACAGTCCACAATGTCTATCTAACATCGCCCCAACCAATCGGTGGTAGCGTTGCCGCTGAATATTCGGCCGTGGTTGAAGAAGCACGCAACATCTCTGTCGGCTTCAAGACCGGCGGTCAGATCGAAAAGGTAATGGTGAAAGAGGGTGACTACGTAAAAGCCGGACAGGTGTTGGCTACTCTCGACAGCCGCGACTATGCCCTCGCCGTTGAACAACTGAAAATTCAATATGAACAACTGAAATCGGAATTTTCGCGCAAGGAGCAACTATTTGCCTCCGGAAATATCTCCCCCAACGATTTCGAAAAGGCTAAAGCCGGA
>CAZKYD010000064.1:0-6908 GCA_964556875.1 uncultured Alistipes sp. | reverse complement strand
CTCACCCCGAAAGCCGATAATAATCAACTTTATCAGCTTCGTTTAGCCGTTCCGGCAGCAAGCCGCAAGGCGCTGACCGCCGGTATGAACCTCAATGTAGCTATCTCCCACAGCGACTCGGCTACCGCTGAAGGCGCTGAATCGAACGCCGGTAGTTATTCGCTACCGCTTCGCTCGGTGTTCACCGATGCCGGCAAAGAATATGTTTGGATTTTCAATCCTGCCGACTCTACCGTTAATCGCCGTCAGGTAACCACCTCGGGCAATGCCGGCGACGGGCTGATTTCGGTTAGCGGTGTAACTACAACCGACCGCATCGTTCGCGCCGGTGTGAACGTTCTCCAAGAGGGGGAAAAGGTAGTAGTTCTCGAAGAAGCCTCCGCAACTAACAAAGGGGAACTGCTATGAACCGTATACTCGAATTTTTCCTTCAGCGACGCACACTTTTCTGGTCGCTGATGATCGGAATCCTCTTTATGGGCTACCTCTCTTATCAGAGAATGCCGAAATTGGAGGACCCGGCCGTGGCTATCAAGCAGGCCTCGGTAATCGTTATGTACCCGGGGGCTGATGCCCATCGCGTTGAGCTGGATGTTGCCCAAACGATGGAAGACGCCTTGCGAACTCTTCCGGATATCCGAAAAATCAAAACGGAATGTATCGACGGACGTGCCACTTTCTCCGTGGAGTTTCTGAAAGAGACCCCAATGGAGGAGATTGAGCAGCACTTCGATATGCTGCGCCGCAAAGTTAACGACACCGCGCGCAAACTCCCTACCGGCTGCATGGCGCCGATGGTTGTAGACGACATGATGGATGTCTACGGTCTGTTCTATGCGTTTTCCGGAGATGGCTACAGCTACGACGAACTCGAACGTTACGCCAAACTTATCCGTCGCGAATTGTTGACGGTGAAGGGTGTAAAACGTATCAATATCGGTGGCACCCGCTCGGATGTTATCGAAATTGAGTTTACTCCTGAAGCATTGACTCGCAACGGCCTGATGCCAACTTTGGTTGCAAACTCTCTGCAATCGGCAACGAAGAGCATCAACGCCGGTAAATATGAAGCCGGTGAAGACCGCCTGAATATCGAAGTGACCGAAGGCGCTGCCTCGGCTCAAGAGATTGCCGACTTGCTTATCGACACCCCCGACGGCAAGAAAGTGCGCCTGGGCGAACTGGCAAAGGTGCGTCGCGTCTACACTTCGCCTCAAACCGGCGGTCTGTTTATCGACGGACGTCCCGCGCTATCAATTATGATTACCCTCGAAAAGAGCGCAATCGTGCCGGATGTCGGCAAGACTGTCGACGCCAAGCTTAGCGAGGTGATGAAACGTCTGCCGGCAGGGATGACACCCGAGAAAATATTCTTCCAGCCCGACCAGGTTACTACCGCTATCAACTCGTTTATGCTCAACCTATTGGAATCGGTGCTAATTGTAGTATTGGTACTGATTTTCGCGATGAACTGGCGTTCGGGTGTGATTATCGGATTCGGATTGGTGCTAACAGTTGCTCTATCGTTCCCGTTGCTGTCGTTAGTAGGAACCACGCTACAGCGTATGTCGCTCGGCGCATTTATCGTAGCAATGGGTATGCTGGTCGACAATGCGGTGGTAATCATGGACGGCATTTTGGTCGACCGCAAGAAAGGGTTGCCACGCTCCACCTATCTGTTCCGCATCGGCAAGAATACAGCGATGCCACTACTGGGGGCTACCGTAATCGCAGCTGCCACCTTCCTCCCCATCTATATGTCGCCGGGCTCAACCGGTGAATTTGCCGGCGACCTCTTCCTGGTAATTTGCATCAGCTTGCTGGTAAGCTGGGTACTCGCCCTGATTCAAGTACCGGTTTGCGCCGACAACTGGCTCCCGAAGCTGCAACCCGCTACGGTCCAGGCTGAGCAACTCAAAGATAATCCGCTCCAAAAGATAGTTCGTAAATGTATCGTTTGGATGATTGGCCACAAGACAATCTCCATCGCTACCGCCGTTGTGCTGCTCGTAATTTCGATAACTTCGATGAAGGTAGTGCGCAACGTGTTCTTCCCCGATTTCAATTATCGCCAGTTCGTTGTTGAATGTTACTTCCCGACAGAGAGCAGCCCAGAGACGGTTCGCGACCGCATGTTGGCTATCAACGATTCTATCAAGAATCAGTTTGACGGAGTGGAACGCATGACGATGAGCATGGGTGGCGCCCCTGGCCGCTACTGCTTTGTGCGCCCGATGCCGTCAGGAGGTGAAAACTACGCCGAATTTGTTGTAGACTGCTCCGATTTCAAGACTATGAAGGCGCAGTCGGTGAAGATTCTCGACAAGGTTCGTGAACTCCTCCCCGAAGCCTATGTACGCTATCGCAAATATAACTTCTCAATCGCTACTACCCACACCGTTGAAGTTGAATTTGCCGGACCCGATCCTGCCATGCTACGCAAGCTCAGCGGCGAAGCGGAAGCGATTATGCGCAACTGCTCGTATGTCGATCCCTATTCAGTTGAAAACAACTGGCGCCCGACCGGCCATGAACTGACCGTCAACTTCTCGCAAGAGTCGGCAGCCCGCGCCGGTGTCACCCGTGCGGATGTCGGCAATGCCTTGAGGGCCGCTTCAGATGGCTACACCGTCGGTTCGGTGCATGATGGCGACAAGATTCTGCCAATCAACATTCTGGTTCGTAACGATGATGGCAGCCGCATTAAAGACCTCTCGAGAATCCCGGTTTGGTCGATGACAAATGTCAATCTCGAAGCCTCCGATCTCGCCGGTTTGCTATCGGGCGGTTCAACCTCCGATATGATGAACTCTATCTTCAAAGCCACTCCCTTGGCAGCTGTTACCGACAGCACCGTCAGAACCTGGAAGGAGCATTACATCTATCGCTACAATGGTCAGCGCGCTATCGAAGCTGAATGTGACCCCGACCCACATAACCCCGACGCCACTCCGGCAAAGGTGCTCGCCGAAATTACGGCGCAACTCGACTCCATTCCCCTGCCTGCCGGCTACTCTATGCGCTATGTCGGCGAAGGTGAAAGCTCAGGCGAGGCTATTGAAGGGTTGATGAACTATACCCCCATAATGTTGCTGATAATCCTGATTGTGCTCCTGATGCTCTTCAATAGCTGGAAGAAACTGGGCATGATTCTGCTTTGCTTCCCGTTTGTATTCTGCGGCATCGTTCCGGCGCTGTTGATTTCCGGCACACCGTTCACCTTCGTTGCTATCCTCGGCTTCATGGGACTTATCGGTATGATGATTAAGAACGCCATCGTGCTCGTCGATGAAATTACGCGCCTAATCGTAGAGGAAAAACAAGAACCTTACGACGCAGTTATCAACGCCACCCTTTCGCGTGTACGTCCGGTAATGTTGGCCTCACTGACCACCATCGTCGGTATGATTCCGCTGATTTCCGATGCGATGTATTCGTCGTTGGCAGTCACCATCATCGGCGGTCTGTTTATCGGCACAATCATCACTCTGCTCCTGCTCCCACTCTTCTATTCGATGTTCTATAGAATTAAACGTACAAAATGAAAACGTTGAAATCAACCATCATATCGCTTCTCGGGGCTTTAGTAGCCGCCACTCCCCTCTACGCCGAGACTCTTACCCTCTCGCGCGACGACGTTAGGCAGATGGCGCTCGCCTCGGATGAAGATGTCCAAATCGCCGACAATCAGTTGACACAGGCCTCGCTCGACCGAGGCATTGCCAAGACTGCTTACTTGCCAAACTTCTCCGCCTCGGCTACCGGTGTGTATCGTGTGCCCGACACGAAAAACGACTTCATGACCATGCAGATGCGCGGGCTTTACATGGCCGGGATTAACCTTACCCAGCCCATCTATGCCGGCGGAAAAATCGTTGCAGCCAATAAGCTTGCCAAAATCGGAGAGGATATTTCGCGCCAACAGAATCGCATGACGCGCATGGACGTTATCGCCAACGCCGACAATAGTTATTGGACATATATCGCGGTGCTCGAGAAGGTAAAAATGACTCAAGCTTATCTGCAGCAAATCGACTCGATTTACGAAAGCACTCGCCGCAACTACGAGACCGGCATGATTACCCGCAACGACCTGCTCCGCATCGAAGCTCGCCGTTCGCAGGTTGAATATAACCTCAATCAGGCTACCGCCGGCGCCGATCTTTGCCGCCAGTCGCTCTGCCGTGTAATCGGTGTTGACTACGCTACGGAGATTATTCCGACCGACACCACAGTACCCGTTCCGGAGGTTAGCTCGTATGAACGCAGCGTCGACCAGCGTCCGGAAGTGGAGATGCTATCATCTGCCATCGAAGCTCGCCAACAGCAAGTAAAAATGGTTCGTGCTGATTTTCTCCCCACCGTCGGACTGCAACTCGGATGGTCGGCTTTCGGCAATCTGAAATATAGCATGATGATGCAGGGAAGCGACGGTCAATACCACGAACTGAGCGATAGCTACAATTCTAACGGATTTATGGGCCTACTCTCTGTTTCTATCCCTATTTTCCATTGGGGAGAAGGGTGTAAGAAAGTGCGTAAGGCGAAGCTCGACGTTAAAAATGCCATCCTCGACAAGGCCAAGAAGTCGCGCATGATGGAACTGGAGCTCTCAAACGCTATCACCAACGTTGAAACCGGCCGTCAGCTTATCACTTCAGCAGAAACAGCCATGCGCCAAGCCGAGGAAAACCTCTCGGCTATGAATGCTCGCTATCGCACCGGCATGATTACCCTAACCGACCTGCTGGATGCCCAATCTCAATGGCAAGTTTCGTATGCCAACCTTATCGAGGCGCGCACCCAATATCAGATTAACCTCACCTCTTATCGTCGCGCTGCCGGAATCCTGGAATAATTCCTCTCGCCGATTGCCGGAATTTTGAAATAATTCTTATCGCCGCGCTGCCGGAATATAATGATAACAAAATAAGAACCCCGAATAAAGCCTTGCGTTAGGCTCTATTCGGGGTTCGCTATATCTCGGCCGCAGCGAGAACTACGGCTATCTTTGTTGCGCCGATATCAAGTCGGCAAACAGCGATTAATCAAGCGGAGATGCAAACACTACATACGCGCCGGCGAAGAGCTGAGTCGGCATTTCTGCATCACCTCCGGCAAATACGTCGGCAAGCCCTTCTACATTAGGCTTCGCATCTACAAATTCTACGTTGGCTTCGGTCTTACCAAGGTTGACAGCAACAACAACACGTGAGTTGCCGAGAACGCGTTCAAACACGTATATATCGTCAGACTTTGTTGGGTAGCGATTCATTACCGCCCCTTCGGGTTGACCGGCAGCGAGGGCAGGCTGAGTGTGCTTCAGGCGAGCCAAGGTCTGATAGAAGGAGTAGTATTCGTTGCGGGGTTCCCATGTCGGAGCCTGATCTTTTTCGAAGAATTCGAAGGCGCGATCCATGCCGGTTTCCTGGCCGGTATAAATCAACGGCATACCGGGGAGCGTAAAGCTCAGCACACCGAAGGCCTGAGTAAGGTTGCCGAGACGCTTAAATTCGGTTCCTTCCCATGAATTCAGGTCATGGTTGGTAGTCATCTCCATCATATATGTGTCGGCAGGATATGTAGCGGCTTGCTCGTTGAGCAGTGAGTCGATTGCTACAGCATGCTTAACGGGGAATTTATGGCGTTCCTTTGCGGGCTTATCGGCGTCAACGGTATATTGACCTTGAGTAGCCGCGATTTCCGAGAAAAGGTCTTTCATCGGCCAGTTGTAACCCATATCGAAGGCATCGGCGTGAAGCTCGGGTTTCGAGGCCTCTGCCAACATAAACAGACCGGGCTGAGCTGCCTGCAGCTCTTCGCGAGCTTCTACCCAGAAATCAGTGGGCACTTCGCCGGCAACGTCGCAACGGAAACCGTCAATGCCTACTTCTGTCAGCCAGAAACGGAGGGCGTCAATCATCCCTTCGCGCATCTTGGGGTTGGAATAGTCGAACTTAAAGACATCGGTCCAGTCATAAGGGCCAAACATCTCCCCTTTTTCGTTGCGTGCATACCAATCGGGATGCTCTTCAACCCAGGCGTTATCACAACCGGAATGATTGGGAACCCAGTCGATAATCACTTTCATGCCGAGGTCGTGGGCCATACGAACCGTTGTACGGAAATCGTCAACGGTGCCAAATTCGGGATTCACATCGGTATAGTTGCGCACTGCATAATAACTGCCGAGCGTACCTTTGCGGTTCTTCTCGGAGATAGGATGAATAGGCATAAACCAAAGCACATCAACGCCGAGCGCTTTCAGGCGCGGCAACTGCATATCGAAGGCCTTTAGCGTGCCTTCATCACTATACTGACGAAGGTTTACCTCATATATCACCGCATTGCGGCTCCATTGGGGATGCTCAACGTTAGTAGGCGTAGCCGTCGGCACATTGACAGCTACCGGGCTCTGAGCAACCATGCTCAACCCAAGCGTTGCACACAGACCGCAGGCAATACTTTTTAGAATCATATTCATGGTAAATGGTTTATATTATGTTCTCAATTTATCAATTATCTTCTCGAATTAACTTTTTACAAATTTAGCAACTTTTTTAGAACATGATTTATAAAAAAACGTAAATATGCAAAACAGCCGATTTGCTCGAGGCAAACCGGCTGTTTTAAGGTTTATCTATCAGGAGCTCCGCTAAGGGGCTCCCTTGGGGATTACGGATTAATCGATGTTCTCAGCGGGAACGGCTGTTGCAGCTTCGTCGGAGGTTGCGAAAGCGTCGATATCTTCCTTCGAACCGACAACGAGACGTTCGTATTCGCGAAGACCGGTACCGGCAGGAATCAGGTGACCGCAGATAACGTTCTCCTTCATGCCCTCGAGGGTGTCGACCTTGCCGTTGATTGCGGCTTCGTTGAGCACCTTGGTTGTTTCCTGGAAGGAAGCA
>CAZKYD010000063.1:11669-14455 GCA_964556875.1 uncultured Alistipes sp. | reverse complement strand
GCAATGATGCTGAAATTGAATTCAAGACTCCTGCCGGAGTCTATTCTCTCGGCAACAACACAAAAACAGAAGTCTTGTCGATAAATTTTGATTCCGACGAATCATTAATGAACGAAATCGTCAAAATCGACAACCTTCTGGAAAGCTCACAAGCAAGAGTAGTTTCTAACCAAGAAATCAAGCGACTCTGCAGTGCTTTCGGAATGAACAACGGTCTACGAACATTCATCATTGACCCTAATGGCAAAGTTGCAATGGCTGACCCTGATGAGCAAACGCTTTCGCTTTTACTCGCAAACCGTTGATGTCTAACATTTGAAAATTAAATTCTCGCTAATAATACAGCCACCGCATGAGCGGTGGCTGTATTGTTTTATATCATATCAATCGTTTTCAGGCAATCGCAAGCGCATAAAACTCGGCCGAGTAAACAGATAAAACATCCCCACTCCGGCGCCCTGCATAGCTGCAGCAACCCAAAAGGCGGAAGTATATGAGACATATTCGAGCATAAAGCCGCCCACTAATATTCCCAGACCCATGCCGCAATCCCACGAAGTCAGAATCGAGGAATTAGCAGTGCCACGCTGGTCATGTCGAGCTACCTTAATAAACATATTCAGGAAGGCGGGATACATATGACCATTCCCCAAGCCGATTAGAGCCGCTGAAAGATAATAAGCCCAGAGTTGACCTACAGCCGCAAACAGCGTAAAGCCTACCAATGAGAGCAAGACACCCACACCGGCATTTTGCAATATCAACCCTTTTCGCAGAGCTGCCGAGCCTTGAATACGCGACACAAACAGTCCGATCGAAAGAATCATAAAGAATGTACCGGTGCCATTGGTAATCCCCAACTCCTCTTTGCCATAAATAGCGACATAGTTCGACATAATGCCCCAGCACATTCCAAACATTGCGATATTTATAGCCAACACCCATGCCTTGGTCAAGAAAAAGCGGTCGAAGCTCAGCTTCTCCTTGCGCTTAATTATCGGGCGTTGAGGCAGTTTGATAGTCGACACCGCCAGCAGTCCTACTAGCGCTACCACTAACGCCAGCCAAAACAGCAGCGTAAAATCATCAGTAGCTGTATAGATCCAAATCCCAACCGAGGGCGCGAACGCCATCGCCAGGTTATTGCTCAAACCATAATAGCCGATCCCCTCATTGCGTCGGGCCGGATTCAGCGAGTCGATTGCAACGGTTGAATTAGCAACAGTCAGAGCACCGAACGGCAATCCATGCAGGGTACGCACAATGCCAAACATTAGCAATGTCCCGGCAGCTAAATAACCCGAAAACATCGCAAAGAAAAGGAAAAAGCAAACCATCAGCACTTTATGTCGATTAAAACTATCAACAATAAAGCCACTAAACGGACGCACCACCAATGCGGCAATAATATACCCCGACAGCACCATCCCCATCATATCCTTATTTGCATGAAAACGCGCATCTAAATAGATTGGCAACAGCGGTGTTAGAATATAAAAGGCAAAGAACAGCATAAAATTGCCTATCATCGCCTTACAATAATTCGTATTCCACAACCGGGGTCTGTTTTCTTTTTCCATATTCAAAATCCAAATTCTAACTACAAAGTTACAAAAAATTATCTGTACACTATATTCTCATTTTCGCCTATACTGATGCCACTTCCATAAACATCAAAGGTGGCTCCACTCACGTAGGCCACCTTTTTCTATCAGTCGGGACAAAGCCGACATAATAGAGGTAGGTATTAGTAGATAACTAATAGATGATTAGATGATAATGCGTAGATATTTCGACTTAATAATTTTCGGCACGACGCTGGAAATAAGCCTGGGCATGGTTGCACACCGGGCATACCTCTGGAGCCTTCTTTCCAACATGAACATGACCGCAGTTAGAGCAAATCCAAACTGTGTCACCTTCGCTTGAAAACACCAACCCGTCTTTTACATTGGCGAGCAGACGGCGATAGCGTTCCTCATGTTCCTTTTCGATTTTGCCTACCATTTCAAAAAGATTGGCAATCTGGGTAAACCCTTCTTCACGAGCCTCTTTTGCGAAGCGATCATACATGTCGGTCCACTCGTAGTTTTCGCCCATAGCTGCATCAAGCAGATTGGTAGCAGTGTCGGGCACATCACCATCATGGAGCAGCTTGAACCAGATTTTAGCATGCTCACGTTCGTTAGCAGCTGTTTCTTCGAAGATGTTGGCTATTTGAACATAACCTTCCTTCTTTGCCTTTGAAGCATAGTAGGTATATTTGTTGCGGGCCTGAGATTCTCCGGCAAACGCATCGAGAAGATTCTTCTCAGTCTTAGAACCTTTAAGTTCGCTCATAGTTTTATCAGTTTATAGCGTTAAGAATTATTTACTTTGATTAGAACATTCTGCGCAAAGTCCTTCATAATAGACTTTTACAGCATCCACCTGCAGCCCTTCCGGAGTTATAGGCTCAAATTTAGGCATCTCCAAATCGATCACTTTGCCGCATTTACGACAGCGAAAATGAGCATGATCTGAAATGTCGTAATCATAGCGAGCATTCGATTGGTCAATGCTAAGAGATAAAATCACCCCACTGTCAGCCAACGTTGTCACCGTATTATATACGGTTGTTCTCGACAAGGTTGGATATTCGTCACGGAGAGCAGAGTAAATGTCGTCAACAGTGGGGTGATTTCGATGCTGGGCAAGATATTGAGCTATTGCCACACGCTGAACAGATGGACGAATTCCTACATCTTTTAATCGCTTTACTATTTCATTCTGTTCAGCCATTTATT
>CAZKYD010000063.1:0-11569 GCA_964556875.1 uncultured Alistipes sp. | reverse complement strand
CGAATTCCTACATCTTTTAATCGCTTTACTATTTCATTCTGTTCAGCCATTTATTTAAGTTCTTCTAATTTTGCAATTATTACATTTTTGAAATTGCTGCAAAGATATAACATCTATCTGATTTCTCCAAATCTTTTTAATATTTTTTTGAAAAAAATTTTATTCCTATATTTATTTTAGTGCAATCGGTTATAAGCTGCCCTATGGGCTATAACATGATCAAAATTCTCTATAGCCCACATAGTTAAGCCCTGCAAGTGCGGAATTAACGACTGCGCTAACTCTGTCAGCGAATATTCAACACGTGGGGGAACCTCCGGATATAATTTACGATTTACCAAATCGTCTGCTTCAAGAGCTCTAAGGCAGGAAGACAACATTCTAGATGATATATCAGGAATAGCTCGCTCTAAATCGCTAAAACGAATAGCCTCCTGACGATTATATAATACGTATAAGATCAGAAGCGACCATTTATCGCCAAATCTTGATATTATATTACGGAAAGGACAAACCGGGAAATCAGGCGCAAGAACACCTTCTTTTGATATACTATTTTTGTTCACAGAGATCTCTGCACCGCGTTTATTTTCTTTTAGAACACTCATATTTTTTGAATTATTTTTCAAATGTAAGTTATTGATTTTGCCAATTCCGACAAAAATGTAACCTACTATAAATTTTACAACCTCTTGGATTTGCGAATTTTATGAATTAATTTTGCAATATCAAATTCAAGGTAACTTTACATCGTTTTCACGCTACAAAGTTACATTAACTTTTATAAATTTACCAACTTAATCATCCACTTTAACAAACCAAAACTATGAAACGTTCTGACGAATTCATGTTTGCTCACAGCGCACAGGGCATTCTGCGTGCTGAAGCTCCTGCAGCTTGCGGTTCTGCTTGCGGCAGTGGTGACAAAGAAGAAAAGCCTGCAGCTTGCGGTTCTGCTTGTGGCAGCGGTGACAAAGAAGAAAAGCCCGCAGCTTGCGGTTCTGCTTGCGGCAGCGGCGACAAGTAATTCTTGACTCACACCTTATTAGGAGAATGGAATATTTTGCTTTTCAGTGGCATATAACAGATGTTTGCGACCAGCGTTGCGAACATTGTTATATCTTTAGCGAAGGACACGACAAGCTCGTAGAGATGTCGTGGGAGAGATGCTTATCGGTAATATCCACATGCCAGGAAATGTGCCGGAAAATGAACCGACTACCATATTTTTATATTACCGGTGGCGACCCGATTCTTCACTCCCGTTTTTGGGATATCCTAAGCTACCTGCATGAGCTAAATATTCCATTCACCCTTATGGGGAACCCCTTCCACCTCACGCCGGAGGTGTGCAAGCGAATGAAGGCTCTCGGGTGTCGTAAATATCAGCTCAGCATAGACGGATTACGCGAAACACACGACACAATTCGCAAACCGGGTTCATTCGACGCCACTCTGAAAGCCATCAAAACGATTCGCGATGCAGGAATGCATTGCGCTATTATGACTACCGTCAGCGGCACAAACCTCCACGAAATCCCGGCAATTGTAGATCTCGTAGTGGAACACCAAGTTGACATCTTCGCGTTCGGGCGCTACTGTCCTACTTCTCACGCTAAAGCTATCAGCGAGCGCACCCACATCGAACCTCAAGATTATCGCAATCTATTAGACACCCTTTGGCAGCGCTATCAACTTTACAAAGATAGCAATACGACTTTCAACCTGAAAGACCATCTTTGGACTCTATACTTATATGAGAAAGGGATTTTCAAAATCCCGGAAGGTTTAGCTGAAGACACCATCTATGATGGCTGTAATTGTGCCAACTGTCATATAACGATACTTCCGACCGGCCAGGTGATGGCATGCCGGCGATTCGAATCGCCGGTAGGGCGCCTGTTCAATCTTGGCGAAAGCGACGTTGCTATCCCCATCTATGACATCTTCACCGGAGAAAAAGAGAACTTCTATCGCCAACATGAAAAGATGGAAAAATGCGCACGGTGCGAACTATTACGTTTCTGCCGCGGCTGTCCGGCCGTAGCTTATGGTTACCATGGTTCGTTCTTTGCCCCCGATCCTCAATGCTGGAAAGAAGTTGATTAATAACCAAATATCTCTCGCCATACAATGGAACAAGAGCTCCTAAAACTATTAAAGCATCGCCGCTCAATCCGCAAATATTCCGGGAAACAAATTCCCAGCACCGCTTTCGATAAAATCCTGGAAGCCGGCTTGTATGCACCAAACGCCGGTGGGGGCCAACGCTCAAAGATTATCGGAATCCACAATCCTGAAATTGTAGAAAAGATTGGACGCTTAAACGTAGCGTGTATGAACCGCACTCGTTTAGCCGGTGGATTTGTGTCAAAAGAACAGCCCTCTATCATCGACGACCCCACTATCAAAAGCGGCTTCTATGGAGCTCCATCCTTAGCAATTATATTTGCTCAAAAGAACTTTTTATATAGCATCCCCGATGCTTTCTGTATCGCCGAGAATATGGTGGTAATGGCGTCTGCTTTGGGTATAAGCAGCTGTATAATCGCTCGAGGCGAAGAAACTTTCGGCACCCCGGAAGGTGAAAAATTCCTTGCCGACTGGGAAATCCCCGAAAACATGATAGCTCGTTGCTTCGTAGCTTTGGGCTACTGCAATGGCGAATATCCTGCCGAAAAACCGCGCAAAGATAACCGTCTAAGAGTAGTCGAATAAGGTCGAATTACTCGCAGGGCGACGGGATAAAATGATGTTGCGCCGTACACTCGTGGATCGTGCGGTCTACGATTAAGTGGCGATTAGCCATCCCGGCAATTACACTCATCTCATGCGACACGAGCAGAATAGTTGTATTCGGCGCAATCGTAGCAATCAGCTTATACAATTTACTCTCAAATCGCTTATCTATATAGCTTAACGGCTCATCCAGAACGAGAATTGACGGACGTGAAATCAAGGCACGCCCTAACAGTGCGCGTTGCAACTGTCCGCCAGAAAGCTCACCAATCGTCTGTGAGCGATGCTCTACCAAGTCGACCATCTCCAGCATCTCTGCAACTCGCGTAGCTACGTCCCCCTTCGAAAGATTTTTTGACGCAAGCAAGCCGGAGGCTATCACCTCCTCTACCGTAATGGGGAACCGCGAATCAATCATGTTTTTCTGTGGTAAATAACCAATTGGCAATTGGTCAACAACGTTACCCACAGCGTCAAGATACTCTACCGAGCCGTTCGTCGGCTTTAACAGCTTCAAGATAATACGAAGCATCGTAGTTTTCCCGCCACCGTTCGGACCGGTAATGGCGATAAAATCCCCCTTGCGAACCGTAAGGTTGATGTCACTTAGAATTTGGTGATGATCCCAATTCATCCCCACATCGGTAAGACGAATTATAGGCTCACCAACGTTGCGAGGATAGTTATGCTGTAAAGAATGAAATTCAGTCAAGTTCATTGTTTCTGAGCGCTATATGTCACCAACGATTTTCCAATAGCAGAAAGAGTATAGGTAATTCCGGAACTCATCGGCTTCACCGCCTTTGACGGCAAATCAAGAATATCGAGAATTGACTCTCTCTGACGTTCATCTACACTGCTCGAATAGAAAAACGCAATCGGCGATTCCGCTTTGATCGTCTCTAAGCGCGTTTTTAAGCCTACGAGCGAAGCTTCCTTATTTTCATGTCCCAGCGGAATCTGACGCAAACCATAGTCGCGCGCGAAATAACTAAACGAAGGATGGTCAACAACAAACGCCTTGCCCCGCGCAGATGCCAACATCATGGTTAGGCATGAATCGAGCTTTGCAATATCAGCCTCAAACCCGGCTAAACGTTCTTTGAAATATGCGCTATCCTCCGGCATAGCCTTAGAGAACGCCGCGCAAGTTTGGCGCGCCATAATCCGAGCATTGCGCAGCGAAAGCCAGATATGAGGATCCATCTCCCCTTCGCCATGCGTATCGCGAATCAAATCAATTGAATCAGAGAGCATTATAATAGCCGCATCAGGGTTTGAGCTATGCACCGATGACGTAATTTTCTCTTCAAAAGGGAGCAGCCCTACTGTCAGCACAATCTCAGCCTCAGAGGCTTTTCTGAGCTGCTGAATAGATGGCTCAAAAGTTTCCGGATCTGACGCTTCGGTAGTCAGACACTCAACCTGAACGCGGTCGCCACCTATGCAATTTGCAAAATACTGCAACGGCGGAATAGTCACAACCACAATCGGCTTATCTGCAGAATCGCCACCACGCTTTTTCGCCGAACAAGACGAAAGTAGCGCCAAGCCAAAAACGATGAAAATGAGTAAATATGCTTTTTTTATCATTGTCATAAATTGCGGAACGGTTACAAATCAAAGAATTTTTGCAATATGTTGTAAAACATAAAAACAAAATAATCATAGCTTAAAAACGAGTTTTTGCAATTTCCGCAACCTGATTTCTCACATTTATAATTGAAAGAATCGCTATATATAAAATATTGATTTTCAACATAGTGACATATCGGCCACAACTAAAATTTGTCGGTTTTTTAGCCATGTTTGTCGGAAAATTCACACTACAAATTTACTGATTTTTTTTGAAAAGAATTTCAGAAATTTCTTTTCTTCGAAAAAATATTACAAATTATTTTTTGGATTTAAATTTGTTTATTACTAAATTTGTATCGAAAAGCGATTGAAAGATATAACTGATTAGGATAGTATTCCTAATATTTACCTCTTTCAATTGTTAAATGGGATAATAACACTAAACCTATATTTACCATGGCTCGATTACAAATTGACAAACTCGACACCAAGATTCTCCAGATGTTGGTTGACAACGGTAGGAAGCCGTTCCTGGAAATCGCTCGTGAATGTGGCGTTAGCGGTGCAGCTATCCATCAGCGTATTGCAAAACTGCAAGCCACCAACATTCTTGAAGGATCGCGTGCTTTGATCAAGCCCACCACACTTGGCTACGACACATGTGCATTTGTTGGCATCTACCTCAAAGAAGCGGCTACATTTGATGACATTATCGCAAAGCTCCGCACTGTTCCTGAGGTTACAGAAGTACACTTCACTACAGGTCAATACGACATGCTCGTGAAGATCTACGCTCACGACAATGAGCATCTTCTCCATCTGATTCACGACAAACTGCAGCCGATGGGCTTGCTTCGCACCGAAACTATCGTTTCTTTCCGCGAAGTGTTCTCTCGCGCTCTGCCAGTTGAAAACAAAGAATAACACCAATCTACATTAAGTAAACTGTTCTGAATTCTCTGTTATCACTAACGCATTCTAACTTAACAAAGTAGGAGATGAATACCCAGTCAAGTATTTCTCTCCTACTTTTTTATTTTACCGAAATTGAAAATCAATGAATAAAGCATCCGATTCGCATAATAGCCGTATTGAATGGCTTGACACTCTGAGAATCTTAACAATGATCTTAGTTGTAATCGGGCATGCCATTTACACCCCCTTTGGTACCAAGTATGGCGGATATTATGTAAAGGTGCCGCTTAATGCCTGTCATGGAATTACCATTCTCAATTACCTGATACAATTATTATACCAATTCCACATGCCGGTATTCATAGCTCTCGCCGGAGCATGCTTCTCGTTGGGATATAAAAAAATGGGGACATATAAATCCCTCCTACTAAATAAGACCAAGCGACTTATCATTCCTTTTGTTATCACGACAACCCTAGTCTCCGTTCCGATAAAATATCTCAGCGGATATTTCTGTGAATCTACCCATATTTTTAAGGATATCATCTACGGCCAATATCTATTATTAGGCAATTCGCATTTATGGTTCTTAATCTCTCTGTTTCTCTGTTTTACAGTCTTCCCCCTCCTCGAGCCGTTACACCGTAAATTAAAAGCCCTGTTTTGGGTATTTTTGATACTGCTATATTGGTTCAGTCCAAGAATCGGCTACCTTATAAGCGATGGATTTGGCCTCTACGGAATGGCCCACTATCTAATCTATTTTGCAGCCGGATTTTATGGATTGCGATATATTCAACAGATAAAAACCAAGAAAGGATATTGGCTAATAGGGTCAACAGTCACCCTGTTTACCTTTTATAATATCACAATTAACAATATTCATCTATCCGTTAATCCCCTCTTGTATTTAATAAGCGGATTTAGCGGCTGCATTGCAATGTGTATGCTATGTCGAATAATTACCGGCACTAAAACATGGGCTACAATCGTCAATAAACCGTTACGATGGTTCAGAGATTACAACTATGAGATTTATCTTTATAGCGACCCTTGGAACTACTTAATTTTGGCAATAGTTCTGAACTGCCCGACATTTGATTATTTCCATTATTCACTACATGTGCTATTAGTATTTATAGCGCGCATCTTACTAACCACCACCCTGGCTGTTGGCGTGGCAAAGCTTTTCATGAAACTAAAAATATCATCGTTATACAAGTAACGATAAAAATATCGCCCCGAAAGCTAATGCTCGCGGGGCGATTCCACTTAAAAAGATGATAGTTATTCGTTGAAAACGGATTCCAATTATTCGTAGCGGATAGCTTCAATCGGGTCGAGGCGAGAAGCCTTAACGGCAGGCACCCATCCAAAGAATACTCCGGTAATCGTACATACAGCGAACGACAGGACAATCGCAGAACCTAACACGACCACGGGCCATCCGGCAAATACGGAGATTGCCCATGTTGCCAAGCAGCCTACAACTACACCGATAATACCACCAATTACGGAGATAAATACCGATTCAATCAGGAACTGCATCATGATATCTATACCGCGAGCTCCGATTGACATACGCAAACCGATTTCGCGAGTTCGCTCTGTTACCGATACATACATCATATTCATAATACCGATACCACCAACAATCAGCGATATAAATGCGATGCAGGTAAGCAGTACGGTCATCATATCAGATGTAGAAGTCAGCATTTCGCTCAATTCTTGCTGCGAACGGATATCGAAGTCATCGTCATCGCTATCTTTCAGCTTATGAGTAGTGCGCAGGATTTCAGTGATTTCATCTGTAGCTTGTTCGCTGAGATCTTCACTGAGAGCCGAGCAGTAGATTGATCCGAGATAGTCAACGGCCAAGATTCGCTTCATAACCGTAGTATACGGAGCGATAACAACGTCGTCCTGGTCCATACCCATTGAGTTGGAACCCTTTTCGGTAAGCACACCGATAACGGTGAACGGAATCTTGCCGAAGCGGACAACGCGGCCGATGGGGTTTTCGCCGTTGGGGAACAGGTTGTCGATAACCGTCTGACCTAACAGGCAAACCTTTGCAGCCGACTTGATATCAGCCTCCGTAAACATCTCGCCATCGCTGACTGAAAGCTTACGGATATCCATATACTCGGGGGTTACGCCGTAGATAGATGTGGGCCAGTTGTTATTGCCGACAACCATCTGACCGGAGCTGTTGACGCAGGGGCTTACGGCGGCAAGGTATGCACCTTGGTCGCGCAGCGCCTCGTAGTCGGAGATCTTCAAGGTCTGCATATCGTCAGCACCTTGGCGAACACCGCCACGCTGGTCACCACCCGGGTGAATCATAATCATGTTGGAACCCATCTCGCTGATTTGCGACTGGATACTCTCCTTAGAGCCCTGACCGATGGCAAGCATAGCGATTACGGCTGCAATACCGATAATAATACCGAGCATTGTCAGGAACATACGCAGCTTGTTGCGGTTCAGAGCCTTTATTGCTATTTTAAATAGATTTGCAAAATTCATAACGAGAGTAGATTAGTCATTTTCAACCGGGAGCGAGTCGAGCATCTCCTTAGCGGATGCCGGAGATTCGTTGAGTGTATCAGAGATAATCTTGCCGTCGCGCAACACGATGTTACGCGATGAATATTGGGCAATTTCGGGGTTGTGGGTAACGAAGATAATCGTACGTCCCATGCGGTAAAGTTCCTGGAACAAGACCAACACGCTATATGATGTACGGGTATCAAGGTTACCGGTAGCTTCGTCGGCAAGGATGATCACAGGATCGTTAACCAGTGCACGAGCGATAGCAACACGCTGCTGCTGACCACCCGACATTTGGTTGCTCTTATGATAGAGACGTCCTTCCAGACCGACTGCAGTCAGAGCTTTGATAGCACGTTCATGGCGCTCCTTAGCCGATACTGATGAGTTATAGAGGAGCGGCAACTCTACATTCTCAACCGATGTTGTCTTCGGAAGCAGATTATAGTTCTGGAACACGAAGCCGATCTTACGGTTGCGAAGCTTTGCACGCTCATTCTTGCTCATGGTGCGAACGCTCACGCCATCGAGGATATATTCACCTGATGTGGGTGTATCGAGACAACCAAGGGTGTTCAGCAGGGTTGACTTACCCGAACCGGAAGTACCCATAATTGTCACGAACTCCCCCTCATAGATGGTGAAGTTAACCCCGCGAAGTGCGTGAACCTCTTCGCCGCCCACTTTGAATGTACGGCGAAGATTCTCAACTTTTATAATTTCGCGTTTCGACATGATACGTTATTTCTTTTTGCTGCCCGGAGGTGTGGGAGTGAAGGGAGAGCTTGCTGTTTCGGTAGTTTCCTCTTCTTCATGTGCTTCGGCAGAATATTCTACAGCAACCTTATCGCCCTTATTCAATCCGGATTCAACCATGTAGCTAACGCCATTGCTTGTACCAACAGTGATAACGGTCGGAACGAGAGTATTGTCGCGAAGAACCCAAACCTGCTTCTTGGTTGCATCGTCTGACTTATAAGCCTCAGTTGAAGCGCCGGCCTGAATTGTAGGCAGCCCCTTAACATCGGGATATTCGTGAGGGATAAAGCGAGTAGCCTTCAAGGGAACCAACAGTACGTTGGTGTTTTGCGACATATAAATAGTCAGGTTTGCTGTCAAACCGGGGATAAGCTTATGTTCAGGATTGGCAGCAGAAACGATAACCTCGTAAGTTACGACGTTGCTCTCGGTTGTCGGAGAGATACGTTTCTGAATAACGGTACCTTCAAATACATCGTTAGGATAAGCATCAACAGTGAAAGTTACATGTTGACCTTCTTCAACCTGACCTATGTCAGCTTCGTCGACGTTAGCAGTTACCTGCATATTGTCGAGGTCGGCAATCGTGAAGAGGTTAGCAACCGTCATTGATGATACGACGGTCTGACCAACTTCAACATCACGCGAAACTACGATACCATCGATAGGCGCATAAATTTCAGCATACTGCAAGTTTTTAGAAGCCTTTACACGATCGGCAAGCGCCTTCTCATAAGCGGTCTTTGCAACCTGCAGGTCGCGCTTGGAAGTGTCAAACTCATAATCGCTGATGAGCTGACGATCGTGGAGCTGCTTATCGCGATTATAGTTAGTAAGAGTGTAGTCGTAGGTAGCCTTCGACGAAGCGACGTTGGCATCTGCCGATTGGAGTTCACTCTGAAGTGTTACCTTATCAATTTCAGCGATAAGGTCGCCCTTCTTTACTACGGAATTGTAATCAACGTAAATCTTGTCTACAATACCGGTTACCTGAGTACCGACATCGACCGAAGTCACCGATTCAATGGTGCCGGTTGCGGTTACCGACTCACTGATGTCGCCGGTAGTAATAGTTTCTGTTACGATGCTAATCTGTTCTTGTTTGCTGCAAGAAGCAAGCGCAAGCACCGAAAATAATAATAATGCGTTATACTTCATTGGGATTACGGCATTGTTATGTTGGTTGTGCGGTAATATTCAATCATTTTCTGCGATAGCATTGCCATATACTTTGCTTGCAGAAGCTCATGACGAGCGGCCAAAGCGGTTGAATGGCTCTGGAGAAGTTCGGTTACTTCAACGTAACCTACAGAGAAGCGTTCGTTGATCAACTCTTCGCTTAAGTTTGCTGAATTGAGCTGCTCTAAGCCGGCGGTATAGCGCTGCTGAGCTGAACGAAGGTCGATATATGACGATTCTACATTCTGGGCGATTTCAGTCAGGCGGCTCTTGCTGTCGAGGTCGGCGTTCATCTTTGTAACGCGTGCCTGGCTAACAGCGGTGCTGGTCTTCTTTTGGTTATAGATAGGCACCGAAATCGACAGGCCAATCTGTTCGCCAAAGTTGCGCTTCATCTGTGTACCCCAGCCGATGCCACCATCCGGAGCTGAATAGCTGGTACCAACGCCGGCGGTTAGGGCGATTGAGGGATAATAGCCAGCTTTTGCGATATCGATATCTTTATCGGCGATATCTGCAGCTAACTGATTAGCACGAAGAGAAGCATCTGAAGCTACAGCCAAGTTGTAGGTATCTTCCATTGAAGGAGGAGTTGCCATAACGTCAGATTCAGTCCAAGTGTAGCTCTCTACATCTATATTCTCTGAAATACCGAGTTCCAATAGTTTCTTCAGCGACATCAACTGTGTAGCGTAAGATGACTGCGCAGAAACGATGTTATAGCGATCTTGCTCGGCTTGAGCTTCAAGCTGTGTATAGTCAACACGCGACAGGCGGCCGCTCTCCATTAACGACTTTGCACGTTCAGCCTGAGCCTGGCTAACTTTTGCGGCATCTTCGTTAATGCTGATAGTTTCGCGCAGGTAAAGGATGTTGAGATAAATCGAAAGGATTTCGGTCTGGAGTGTGCGGTAGATCTGAACAGACTGCTGATTCTGCATATCTACAGACAGCTTATTACGTTCAATGTTACCGGAACGCACACCGCCATCCCACACTGTCCAAGCAGCATTCAGGCCGTAAGAGCTATTATAGCCATTCTTACTGCCATTAGCGAAGGGGGCATTACTGTAATTTTGAGAAGTAGCAAACTCTAATGTTGGAGTCCACTGAGCGCGCGCTGCCTCCAATGAATAGCCGGCATTCTCAACAGATAGTAACGACTGTTGTAGCGAGATGTTATTTTCTCGAGCATAGTCTACACACTGCTGATAACTCCACACTTCATCAGCTACGGCTGTAGCCGCAACCGGGAGTAGCATCGTTAACGCAAGAATACTCTTTTTGGTAAATTTCATTTTATAATCAAATGGTAAACAGCGCAAAGTTAGTAATTATTTAGCTAAAAAGCTAATATTGAGCATAATATTAAAACTATTTCGCGTTAATTTAGGCTTGTTTAACCGAGGCCTATACCCGCGGTTTTCATCGGTAAATCTCGCCTACTTATCACTGAAAATTTCTCTCTGAGCGAGAATCATTTTCAGTATAAAACAGAAAACCTCAGACATTGTTGCTGTTTTCAAAACAATGTCTGAGGTATAATATCTAAACGAGCTGAATATTAGGCTCGTTAAATTAGCACGGATTATTTATACTCATCCCACGACTTAATCTGAATATCATCAGGCGTCATTGAGGTGAATGCACGGATAAAGGCTGTTGCCAATCGCGCATTGGTCAGCAAGGGGATATTCAAGTCGATTGACGCACGACGAACCTTGTAACCATTCGACAGCTCGGCTGACGAGAGATTCTTCGGCAGATTAACTACGAGGTCAATCTTTTTATCGTGGAGGAGCTGTAGCGCCTGAGGCTTATTATCGGGCTGTGAGGGCCAATA
>CAZKYD010000062.1:0-14901 GCA_964556875.1 uncultured Alistipes sp. | reverse complement strand
TGCAGCCGAAGTGCTTGAACCTAAATATTCGGGCGTTGAACAGCCGAGCTATGTAGCGGAAGGAGTTGAATTGCCTGACGCCATTTACCTTGGCGCGTTTGCATATATCGGGCGTAATGTCAAAATCGGTAAGGGAGTAAAAATATTCCCGCAAGCATATATCGGTGATAATGTTGTCATCGGTGATAATGTGGTTGTGAAGCCCGGCGTGAAGATTTATCATAACTGCCATATCGGCAATCGCTGTGTTTTGCAAGCCGGCTGTGTTATTGGTGGCGATGGATTCGGATTTGCTCCAACTGAAACAGGGTATAAAAAAATCCCTCAACTTGGAAATGTTGTTCTAGAGGATGATGTAGAGTTGGGCGCTAATACCACTGTTGATCGAGCAATGATGGGCTCAACAGTTATCGGCAAGGGTACGAAGCTTGATAACCTTGTGCAGATTGCGCATAACTGTCAAATTGGCGAACACACGGTAATGGCAGCTCAAGTTGGTATTGCCGGTTCAACAAAAGTAGGAAGTCGTTGTATGTTTGGTGGTCAAGTTGGGCTTGCCGGGCATATAACTATTGGCGATAGAGTGCAATTGGGTGCTCAGTCCGGTATTCCCGGGAATGTTGCATCCGACTCACGTTTAATGGGCTCTCCGGCTGTTGAACAGCATAAATATGCCAGAAATGTAGTATATCAAAAGAATCTTGGAGATCTCTTTGACCGAGTAAAAAAACTTGAAAATAACAGTAAATAAATATAATGAAACAACTTACTCTTAACGGTGAATTTACCCTTAAAGGGAAAGGCCTCCATACCGGTTTGGAAATAGAGGCTACATTCCTTCCAGCACCGGAAAACCATGGATATAAGATCCAGCGTGTCGACTTAGAAGGTGAGCCAGTGATTGATGCATTGGCTGAAAATGTTACCGATACAGCCCGTGGCACGGTGCTGATGCGCGGTGATGTTAGGGTTTCTACCGTTGAGCATGCATTGGCCGCATTGTATGCAGCTGGTGTAGATAACTGTCTTATCAAAGTAACAGGCCCAGAAATGCCAATCTTAGATGGTAGTGCACGTTATTTTAGCGAAGCTATCGAACGAGTTGGTGTAGTAGAGCAAACTGTTGATAAGAACTACTATGTAGTAAAACGTAAAATCGAGGTCCGTGACCCTGAAACCGGAGCTCATTTGACAGTCTTGCCGGATAGCGAATTCTCGGTGGATGTTATGATCTCATATGATTCTCCCGTATTGTCAAATCAGTTTGCTCGTCTGGAGACGATGGCTGATTTTAAGTCGGAGATTAGCGCGAGTCGTACATTCGTTTTTGTGCGCGAAATTGAGCCGTTGCTGAATGCAAACCTTATCAAAGGTGGTGATCTTGATAACGCCATCGTTATCTATGATCGCGAAATGTCTCAGGAAAACTTGGATCATATTTCTGATCTGGTTGGTGTTGAGCACAAGCAGGTAAGCGAACTTGGTTATATTAATAACCGTCCTCTCGAGTATGAGAACGAGCCGGCCCGCCATAAACTTCTCGATGTACTTGGCGACACAGCGCTGATTGGCCGTCCGCTGAAGGGTAGAATTATCGCATGTCGCCCCGGACATAAGATTAATACAACCTTTGCAAAGCAGATCCGTAAGGAAATTCAGCGTCAGGAACTGCAGGCCCCGACCTACAATCCTTCGCAGGCTCCTCTGATGGATATCAATGCCATTCGCAAGCATCTGCCTCATCGTTATCCCTTCTTGCTTGTTGATAAAATCATCGAACAAGGGGAAACTTACATCGTTGGTGTGAAGAATGTAACAGGTAATGAGCCCTTCTTCCAGGGTCACTTCCCGCAAGAACCTGTAATGCCTGGCGTACTTCTTGTTGAAGCAATGGCACAAACCGGAGGCCTGTTGGTACTGGGCACTGTCGAAAATCCTGAAGCATACTCAACATACTTCATGAAGATTGACAATGTTAAGTTCCGTCAGAAGGTTGTTCCCGGCGATACGCTCTTGTTCCATGTGTCATTCGTTACTCCGTTGCGCCGTGGTTGCGCCTTAATGAAAGGTGTTGCGTTCGTAGGCGATAAGATCGTTTGCGAAGCAGAATTCATGGCTCAGATCGTAAAGAATAAATAATTAAGCCATATAAATATCAAGTAAACTGCTGAACTCATATGAAACAGCCATTTGCTTATATACATCCTGCTGCCAAAATCCATCCAAGCGTTGTCATTGATCCATTCGTGACGATAGATCAGAACGTTGAGATTGGAGAGGGCACACATATTTGTAGCAATGTTACAATTATGGAAGGTGCTCGCATTGGCAAGCATTGCACGATCTTTCCCGGAGCGGTTATTTCCGGGATTCCTCAAGACCTTAAGTTTAAAGGAGAAGAAACAACAGCTGAAATTGGTGATAATACCACTATTCGTGAATGTGTTACAGTAAATCGTGGTACTGCTGCGAAAGGTAAAACGGTGGTTGGTAATAACTGTCTGATTATGGCGTATTGTCATGTTGCTCACGATTGTCTCGTGGGTAACAATGTCATCGTCTCTAATGCTTCTCAGCTTGCCGGAGAAGTTCAAGTTGATGATTTCGCTGTGATTGGTGGTGGTACCTTGGTACATCAGTTTAGCCATCTAGGTACTCATGTAATGATTCAAGGCGGGTCTCGTATCAATAAAGATATTCCGCCATTTGTAAAGGCTGGTAGAGATCCTATTGCTTATACAGGTATTAATTCTATCGGTTTGCGTCGTCGCAACTTTACGAATGATCAGATTCGTGAAATCCAGGAAATTTACAGATATCTGTATTTGTCTCGCCTGAATGTGACGGATGCTGTAGACCGTATTGAAGCGGAGCTTCCTGCGACAAAAGAACGTGATGAGATTATCGAATTTATACGTAATTCTAAGCGCGGTATCGTTCGTGGATATGTATAATTGATAACACTATCCTACAGTAATAAAGCAGTCCAATATAGCCTATATTTAGGTTGTATTGGACTGTTTATTTATTAGGAGTTTGGAGTAGTCTATTTGTCGTTATTGATTATCCGGGAAAAATGATTGGAAAGAATTGTCGGAATAGAAAACAACGATATTGATTATCTTTTTATGTGCATCAGGTGCAATTGATATGTGTCTCATTTCGTTGTTTTGGGAAGCTTCTTTTGTTGGGGTTTGGATGGTGGCTTTCTGAGAAGGCTCGGATGTTGAAAGGGGAGTGGTATTAGTGGTTTCAACTTCCTTAGCGTCATTGGTAGATTGTATGGGGATATTCTCAAATAAGATGTTGTCTCTTTGTGAATCTGCATCAAGGTTTGTATCGGACGATGTAGAAGGGGACGAATTAGAGGTGTTAATCGCTGAGATTGGTGCATCAAATAGAGAATTTTCAAAAGAATCGCTATCTGACTCAGAATTTGTGAATATGGATTCTTTAAAATCCGTGGCGTTAAGTTGCTGGTTATCAGCTTCGTTGTTTTCTAAACTAGTAAATTCAGGGCTGTTTTGAGGCGCTGAGATTTCAATATTTGAAAGCGTTGTCATCTGTCCTTCACCAAACATCAACCATAAGATGGAAAGATCGGGGAAAGCGTTGTGAACTTTGTTTATTACCTCGTCGGAGATGCGTTTGTTTCTACCATTCATCAATTGTGACATAGTAGGGCGTGGGATCCCACACCGATCTGCGAATTGTGATATAGTTAACTGAGAACTATCCATGTAAAATTTAAGGCGATTAACTAAGTCCATACGCTAAATTTGAGTTTTAATAATGCAAATTTATAAACTTAAATTGTAAAATGCAAATTTGCGGAAAGAAAATTGCAATTTGTACTTCATAATAGGGGCTAAAAATGAGAATTTGAGAATGAAATTAGGTGAGTTTGGATATATAAATTATGAAAAATTTATGTGCATTTGTGAATTTGCGTCTAAAATTAGACGATTTTGCAATTGAGAATCAAAAAATCTTGGCTCGATTGCATTGTTGTCCGTATGTGTAACTATTTGCGATTGCAATTAAAATAGAGCGAATAATGGATAAAGTAAAACTGGAAGATAATTTAATAAAACGCTCATATTGTGAGTCGTGTGATTTATTATACTGCGATTAGGGGCCTTATTAGGTGCTTCCTGGATTTGTATTTAACTAGAACTTTAAGAAGAATTTATAATAGGTATGAAAATCAGACGATTACAGTATTTGTTAATAAAAATAATGACAAAATTATCGAAAAATTTAGATGTGTAAATTAGCTTGTGGTTTGGTGTGGTAATGGGAATCTGAAATGTAAATAGTGTTTTGATGGCCTCTCAGGTGTTTATGATTGCATATTTTATGAAGTCGCAAGTCTTAATTTCTGAATTTGAAATTACAAACTAAGCGTGTTCGAAATTTGTAATTGCATAATTCGTATCTGTAAATTAGATTATATTTGCAAATTTGCGATTGCAATTTGCAAAATTAGAATGCGATTAGTTCTGAAATGGGAATAATTCCTATATGCAAATTGCGCGATTCTAAATTTATTGCGTATAATTTGTAAAACTAAATAGATAGAGCTGGCTTAACTGCGATTTCCATTGTTGTTTTGTTGTCTGCAGTATTGTTTTGTAAATCATTTGATTATTTTCGATCTGTTATAAGGATGAATTTAAATATTAAAATCTCAGAGGCTCTAAATGGGTGTTTTAATACGATTTACTTTATGGTAAATGCTGATATATAGCTGGTTGTGGTCAGTTTATTCTTCGTCTAAAATGAGCTCTCTAAGAATGGAATCTGAGGTTAGCCAATAAATTTCAGGGATGATGAAGGTTTGATTGGGTGTTTGGATAATTTTACCGTCTTTTATTTGGTCGGTTATATTCGTCATTACTTTATTCTCATAGATACTCCCCCACTTATCTCGGATGAGTGAGGTTGACAGTCCCTTATTGGTGCGAAGACTTGTTATGATGTAGTCATTAATACGGTTGATATTCGTTTCGTCGTCGATAATCGGTGTTTGTGCAGAAAGATATTGCTTCAGGTTTGAGGGGTTGTAACGTCGATTTATTCCATCAAAACTGTGGGCGCTGCAGCCTAAGCCAAGGTATGGTGTTAGATTCCAATACGATGAATTATGAACAGCTTCCTTGCCTGGTAGCGCAAAATTTGATATCTCGTAGTGATTATAGCCGTAGGTTTTGGCTACAGCAATTAAGCGACTATACATATTTACCGTTGTCGCTTCGTCAGCTTCATCTACAAGCCCTAATTCGCGCTTTGCATATAGACGAGTTCCCGGTTCGTAAGATAGCAGGTATGACGAAAAATGTGGCGGTTGGAACTGTAAAAGTTCTTTTAGTTGAGCCTCCCAACTATCGCAAGTTTGCCCGGGTAAACCATAGATAAGATCGGCCGAATAGTTTATGCCGGATTTGTGAAGGGTTTCTAAGGCTTGTAGAGATGTTTTGGCATTGTGGTATCGTTGTATTGCGTTAAGCTGTGTAGAATCGAATGATTGTACACCGATACTAATGCGATTAACTCCTACGGCCTGTAATTGAAGTAGGTTTTCTGCCGTGATGTCTTCCGGATTGGCCTCTACGGTGAATTCTTGAATTAAGTCCGTATTTTGTATTACGGAGCGCTTAGAGGCCCGTGAAAAGTGATTAAAATTGTCGACGCGCGTCTTTATTTGAGCTATAAAAGAGCATAGTAATTGCAGAGGTAGGGCTGTCGGGGTACCGCCGCCAATATATATGGTGGTGATGGGTTCGTTGAGTTCTTGCTGTCGATTCTCAAATTCCTTTAATAGGGTGTGGCAGTATTGTTCAAGGATATTAGCGTCTTTCTTCTGTGTGCTATTAATGGGCATAGAGAAGAAGTCGCAATAGGCGCATTTTGTCCTACAAAAGGGTATATGAATATATAAGCCGGCCATGATTAAGAATCTCGTTTACGACAAATTTCTTTGAACTCGCAGAACTTACAAGCATGTTCGTCAGAAGAAATCTTGAAAGGAATATTCGGATCAAACAGCTCGTTTAAGACGTCAATAATCTTATCGTTGAATTCATCAACGAAGTCTTTATAGTTGAGAATGTCTATTTTTGATGGTCTTGAGCTAAGCGAATTTGGATCAGTGATTCGTAAAGGTGTAAAGTCGTCAGTCGCTACTTTGCTAATAGAATATATCCACGGTTGGATAGCGTCTGTACCATTGTATTTACCGGACTGCTCAAAGGCTTGACAATATAAGAACAACTGTAGCATTGCTTTTGCGCGAAAAGCAGATGGTGTACGTTGTACAAACATGTCCTGGATAGCTGTAATTGCCGTTTCGTCTATACCGGTTTTGTAGTCAACAATGCGTATTGCGCTTGAGCCGTCATTTTTGACGATGCGGTCGATGCGGTCAATCGAATATCTGAAGTTAATCGTAATCGATTTGCCGTTGTTACACGCCAAGTGTAGCTTGCTTGGCGTGCCGAATTCACCGGCAACGTATTTGAAAAATGCTCCATATTTATTACTCTTGAGCATTTTTATATCTTTAGAAAATACGAGTGAGATGTATTTTTTAATGACTGAGAGGAAGATTAGCGAATCACCTCTTAGTTCTGCTTCATAAGGCTCGGGGAGATTGTTATAATGCTGATTAATTCGGCGCACAATCGTCCGATCAATGATTGAAGTCTCGTTTTGTAAAGCCGCTATTACATCGGGCGTGAAGTGTAAGTCTGGATTGTTGGCCGTTTTATAGTTGAATAAATCCTCCATCACACCATGGATAATGGTGCCGAGGGTACTATCGTCCATATAGTCGTGAAACTCTTCTTCGCGCTTATAGCCGGCTATATATGATAAATAGAACGAAAGTGGACAGTTGATATATTGGTTGATGGCGCTGGCTGATAAGTAGCGAGGATGCTCGTCGCTTGTATAGCGCTTAAGAATCTGCTGTATTTTCTCAGATTTCTCAACTGTGAGACTATTCGATTGCTTGGATTCAAACTTATAGCCAATCACTTTAGCAGAGATATTACGAGGATGGTATAACTGTAGTAATTGGCTTAGATAGCGCGACATTTGTCCTCCACCAACGCCGGTGGTTCGTGCATCGTAAAATAGGAATACGCGACGAGCGCGTGAGATCATGCGATAGAAATAGTAAGCATAGATACTTTCTTGATGTTCTTGAGTAGACATCATAAAGGCATCGCGCAGATGAGGGGGGATAAACGACTTTTGATAATGCTTGCGTGGAAAAATCTTTTCGTTCATGGATGGGATTATGATATTTTCAAAATCCAATCCACGCGCTTCCAATACTCCCATTACCTGTAGTCCATTTAGAGGCCTACCTTCAAAGTTAACGGTTTCACCACCGATTAGGCGCTCTAATAAATGGAATAAGGTGGAGTCGGTAAGATATATTTCGGCTTTGCCAAAGTATTTGGAGATGAGTGTTCTTAGCCGATCTATTCCACGTAAATAGGCTTTTGTTAGCAAACGATCTATCGCAGCTCCGGCTTTATGAGTTTGTGATAGGTCAATCTCTTTGCCGTCAGCAGGGTCAATTACAATCATGGCATCATCGTTTGAATTCTCTGAGGCACTAATAGCTGGTGATGTGTATGTGTCCCAACTGTTGAGTAGCCATGAAAATAGGCCCTCAAAATAGCTAAGCACTTCTGTGTATGATGCAGAATTCTCAACGTATTTGAATATGGTATTGAATGTCGGATATTTACTGCAGATATATTCCTCGTCAATGTTATATAAACGAGCTGTGTTGATATCAAAAACAATCTGGCTACATTCTAAGGGATATATTTGGCGTATGATAGGATGTGTAACAACTTTGATTACGTCTTCGTAGAAGAATGTAGGCGTGATTCCTCGGGCTTTTCGCGAGCGCAGATGCATGGAAACAATGTCGCGCACTAAAGTGGCTACGCGGCTCTCGCGCAAACGATATCCCATGGTAATATTGACCGGATGAATCCATGTTGGAAGTGCCGCAATAATCTCATGAACCATTGATTCTTGAGGTAATATTATCGCAGTGCTTCGCAGAGACTCCTCAGTCCAATCGCTTGCATTAGGATATAATGAGCCGATTACGCCTCCGGATAGTTTTGTTTGGCCTACTTTCGATGCGACGCCGATAATCTCTATCCTTGGAAAGTCTTGTATGGGCGCAATGCAATCGTACAGAGGCGGAAATTTTGATATATAACTTTTCAGAAAACTTGCTGCCGTATTCCCGTCCATTCGAAATGCCGGGGATGCATCATCGAAATAAAAGTCTGCTAAAGATCCGCTGGTTGGCAGACCGATTCGTTTCTCTTTCATGGAGCTGAATATGGCTTCCTCGACAGTTGAAAGCATATTGAATCCGACAAAAATATAGCGTTGATAGTCGAAATCCTCGGCTCGTCGATGACGAATAATATCTAATGCTTCGCGATATGCTTTGCCTGAGTAAGATAACCCGCGCTCGGACAATAGCTGGTTGAAGGTGGTGTATAGCTCGCTCATTATGCGCCATAGCTTGAAGAAGCTAAGTGCACTGCCTTGCTGTTCGTTATCTTCGCTATCACTGGACTCATGGATGATGTGATTCCAAAAGGTGTCGTGAAATTCCGGAAGTTGATCGGTGCGCCAATGGCGTTTTATTTCTTCAATTATTTCAGGAGATAAATAGTTAGCCGATATTTCGCGATAACGTTCGAGGTTCGGAAATAGCTCAGCGGCATCAACAAGATACATATCGACGTCGTTGAAATCGCCTAATATCATATCTGCCCATCGCTGAAACTTGTTGAAATCAATAGTCTCAGCTATCTCTTGTGCGTTTGGAGTGCTGCCGCAATGGCGGTAAATAACCTGTTGGTAGGCTTGATATAAGACGAAAATCAATTCTAAACGCTCAGCGCTTTTACTGCTCACAACAGATTCTATAAAAGAAGATATTGTAGTTGTGGCAGGATGAGGTGTATTTATCCCTAATTCTTTAGCGGCTTTTGAAAATTCATGATGAAAAAACACTCCGCATCGTTTATTGGGGAAAATAAAACAGTAATCTGCAATATTTTCAGATTCATGCTCTAAATATGTATGGGCTATGCTGTGTAGAAATGATTCCATATTGAGCCTTTATATATGCTTTTCTTGGTATTTTGGGCTTTTACGATTAAAATATATGTAAGATGTTTAATTCTTTAAAAGCAATATTATTTTGACAGCAACATCAAAAAAGATGATTTTGCCATTCCCGTTCGCGAGGATGTCCTGTTTCGCTTTGTTGAATACTGCGGAAATCTGTTCTACATTTCGTTCATTGATAAAGGGCGAGAAGTTGCGGCTGAATGCTTGCTCTTCTCGGTTGAGGTAGTTCAGTCCGGCAACATGTAGATTGGAGATGAAATTTTCGCGAGTTTGGCGATAACAGTAGTCGCAAAAGCGAGCAGCTTGTTCACGACCTAAACCGGCAATGTCAACACTCCATTTCTTTAGCATGGCAATTTTGCGCTGATACGCAAGGCGCATTAGTTGCTGAAAGTATTCTAAGAACTGATGGTTCTCAGAGTCATTGGAATGATTTTTGTCTGCTAAAATGATGCTACCTTCAGCCATGTGGGCTTCAGCGATAGCGTCTGTGGCGTCGAGGTTGTATTTGCGTTGTAGATATGCCGCAACCTCGTCGTCGCTTAAGCGCTTCATTTCAATACGCTGTAGACGAGAGTAAATGGTAGGCAAAATGCCGCCGGAATTATTTGATACAAACAGCAGCTTTACACCTGGAAGTGGTTCCTCTATAAGTTTTAATAACTTATTAGCACATTGAACATTCATCTTTTCCGGGAGCCACATGATGACAACCTTGCAGGATGATCCATGTGATGTAAAAGAGAGCTTACGGATTATCTCTTGCGACTCATCAACATAGATTACAGGCTGGCCGTTAGGGTTGCCAAGCATTTTTTGCCATAATTCGAAATTCATATATGGACTATCGCTCATGAATTCCTTCCATAAACGAGTAAAATCATCGCTTACCGCACCACCTGCGGATTTTAAAATCGGGAACGAATAGATGGTGTCAATATGATTGAATGATTGATGCTGAATACACGAAGGGCAGTGGCCGCATGAGTCTCCGTTGGTTTTGTTTGTGCAATGAAGATATTGAGCAGTGGCTCTTGCCATGGCGAATTTCCCGATACCGGCAGGCCCTTCAAGAAGAAGAGCGTGTGGAAGCCGATCATTGTCAATCATTGCTTTGATACGTTCCTTTACGGAGTCATTGCCTGATATATCCGAAAATTTCATCTTGTCTATTGGATTTTGTCGCGAGGAATCTCGTTTAGGGGTAATAAGCCATTAACAATGGCAAAAATTGTTAGTCCGGCAGAAGAATGGATCTGCAGTTTGCCGCTAATGTTGCGTCGATGAGTGGCTACAGTGTGAATGGAAAGGTATAATTGATTGGCGATTTCTTTATTTGTAAGACCTTTAGCAATCAATTTGACGATTTCACGTTCACGATCTGATAAAGAGCTTAACTTTTCTTCATCAGTAGGGGCGGTGTCATCGTTGTCTGCTGATTTTTCATCTTTTGTGTTGTGGTCTTGCTGTGAACGGAGCTCTTCCTCTTGCTCAATTTTCTTTTCCAAACGAGTGACAGCCGGTATGAACAGATCTTCTTCTGCTTTGCAATGAGCACGAAGATCTTGCTCGCAAGTGATAATATCGAAAAGCGCAGATGTTAGAAGGTCATTGCCCTTTTCGGGGTAATATCTGACGATGATATCCTTTAGTTCTTTAAGCTTTGGCGCAATGTGAGTATGGCTTTTTGCATAGGAATCAATCGTTATTTCCTTGTTGAGGGAGCCATCAAGCAATGATTCAACATAAGGGAATACGTGATCATTCTCCACCTCCATGTGAGTACGTACCTCGGTAGCGTAATCGTCATAAAATTTCAAGATGAGAAAACCGATGGAGTCTACGCTTGAAATATCTATAGCCTCAAGCAGCTTTCTGCGAATCATTGGCAACAGAAAATCCAAGAAGTAGCTATGTGCGCTCTTGAGGTAAGTTATTAGCTGCTCAAGATTAATATCGTTGTTATTGTATGGATAGCCAGAGATGTAGTTTGCAACAGTAAGGAATGTGTTGCAATCAATGTTTTGTTCGCGGCATACGTCTTCGATGGATTTGTCGCCAAAACCTAAAGAAATGCCAAATCTGCTTAAAACCATTAGAATCAGAGAATTGTCTGATATAATGGATCGCATAGAACGGGAGGGAGTATATGAGTCCATTGTATTATTCATTTTTAATTTGTCGTTGTAGAATTCGTAGAGTAACACCGATTTGTCGATCGTATGTTGCGGTTGGGTTGAGCTGCGAGATGGTAATTTCAAAAGCGTCGCTCCATCCCATATCTAAGAAAAGCGAAAGTGGCTGATTTTTTCGGAATGGTATATAGCCTAATTTGCGAGGCGTAGAATCAATGGTAGAGTATAACGCGATAGCTGAAGGGTCTTTGGGATTGTTCGGCTCACGCACCATTTTTAGACGTTGCCCGATTTTGAGTAACGGCCAAATGAGGTCGGCCTCGCCATATAGACGTCCGGCAATATATGTGTCGAAAAAGTACACTCTATCTTGGTTCATGATAATGTAGATATCGATAATTTCGCTTTTTGTGTTGTTTAGTAGAAAAACAAAATGCGTCTTGATTATTATTCTCCAAAATTAGAAAAAAAAGCGCAAAATCGCAAATATTAATTATGGAATAGGTTTATGCGCGTTGCAAAATATTGTTACTTGATTTGGAAATAAATGGATAAAAATTGCATCAATAAGAAAATTATATTACCTTTGCACTGCAAAAAGGACAATTTCGAAAAATCTGAAATTTGATTATGAAGATTAATCCCGTGAATCTCGATATGATTTTTGAGACAAGTTGGGAGGTTTGTAATAAAATCGGTGGTATTTATACCGTTCTATCTACAAAAGCTCAAACTCTCCAGAATCTTTACAAAGATAAGACGGTTTTCATAGGTCCGGATGTCTGGACCAAGGAGAATCCTTCTCCATACTTCTCAGAAGTGCCATCGTTATTAAAGCCTTGGCGTGAGAAAGCCAATCTGCCCGAAGGTGTTTCGGTTAGAGTTGGTAGATGGAATATTCCGGGAAAGCCAATTGTAATATTGGTGAATTTCCAGGGAATGTATAAGTATAAAGACGCTTTTTATGGCGAGATGTGGCAGCGCTTTGGCGTAGATTCGCTTCATGCATATGGAGATTATGACGAAGGTTGCGCGTTCGCATTGGCAGCAGGTGCGGTTATTGAGAGTATCTGTAATTATAAGCGTCTTCGTCATAAAGACGTGCTCGCTCATTTCGATGAATGGACAACTGGAATGGGACTTCTATATATAAAATGGAAAGTCCCATATGTTGGTACGATCTTTACGACGCATGCAACTTCCATTGGCCGCAGTATATGCGGAAATGGCAAACCTCTCTATGATTATTTAAAGGGTTACAACGGCGATCAAATGGCTCGTGAATTGAATATGGAGTCGAAACATTCGCTCGAAAAAGCTGCCGCGCATGCTGCGGATTGCTTCACTACGGTAAGTGATGTAACGGCTGCAGAGTGTGAACAGCTATTGGAGCGTCGCCCTGATATTGTAACTCCGAATGGATTCCCGGCTGATTGGGCTCCGACGAAGTTAAAGCAAAAACGAGCTCGTCAAGTAGCTCGTCAAGCAATGCTGAATGTCGGTTCGAAATTGGCTGGAAAGAAACTCCCCGACGACACCTTTATTATTGCAACATCCGGACGATGTGAGTATCGTAATAAGGGTATCGATGTATTCTTGGATGCCGCGTCTATGTTGAGTAGGTTGAATTCAGAAAAGAATTTACTCCTATATATATTAGTGCCGGCATGGTCGAAAGCTCCACGTGCAGATTTGCAGAAAGCCTTAACTGCTGACGCTGGAAAAGTTTCCGACAATCTACGTTTGCCTGAACCCGTGATTACTCATGAATTGAATAATCCCTTTGAAGATGCGGTGATTAGCCGTATTCGTCAACTCGGGTTTGCTAATCAGGCGCCGGATGCAAAAGTTCAAGTGGTATACGTACCATGCTATTTGAATGGCCATGATGGGATATTAAACTTGAATTATTATGACATGCTTGCCGGCGTTGATCTAACAGCATTCCCTTCCTATTATGAACCATGGGGATATACCCCCCTTGAAAGTGTCGCATTCGGAGTCCCGACTGTTACAACATCTCTGTCCGGTTTTGGTCAGTGGGTGCTTTCAATCGGCAAAAACGGATTCGATAATAGTGGGGTGGTAGTTATCAATCGCAATGACTCCAACTATTCTGACGTTGTTAAAGAGTTGGCAGAGCAGATGCTAAATCTATCGCAAGCATCAGCATCGATAAAGGCCGCCGATTCGACAGCAGCGCGAGAGACTGCTGACAAGGCTGAGTGGACTAATTTCATTGCCTATTATATTGAATCTTTCCGTTTGGCTCTTGCTGCCGCAGATAAACGTCGGGATGAGCTAAATCAAGCGTAACCTTTTGATGTAATTATTCCCATAGGATTTACATTCATCTTAATAAATATACACAAATTATACACCAAAAAAACTACATGAAACTTCAAGTCAGCAACACTAATGTCCCCGTATGGCGCGACATCACAGTGAAATCCGAACTTCCCTCGAAGCTCAAGCCACTCGAAGAGATTGCGAAGAATCTCTGGTGGGTTTGGAACAGCGAAGCAAAAGCTGTATTTCATGACCTGGATGTAGACATCTGGCATGCTACCGGTGAAAACCCGGTAATGCTTCTTCAGCAGCTCAGCTCTGAGCGTCTCGACGAAGTTATCGCCGACAAAAAGATGATGGAGCGTATCGACCACGTCTATGCTATGTTTAAGGACTACATGGCAAAACCAATGCGTGACGATATTCCCTCTGTAGCATACTTCTCAATGGAGTATGGTCTTTGCAACGCACTGAAAATCTATTCCGGAGGTCTCGGCGTTCTTGCCGGTGACTATATTAAAGAAGCATCTGACTCGCGTGTTCCTATGACCGCTGTCGGCTTCTTGTATCGTTACGGTTACTTCTCGCAGACCCTCAGCGTAGATGGTCAGCAGATTGCTAACTATGAAGCGCAGAACTTCAACCAGCTCCCCATTGAGCAGGTTAAAGATGAGCTGGGTCGCCCGATGATTCTGGAGGTTCCTTACCACGATCGAATTATTTACAGCCACATCTGGCGTGTAAATGTAGGTCGTATGAACCTCTATCTGATGGATACAGACTTTGAGATGAACTCAGAGTTCGACCGTCCGATTACTCACAAGCTTTATGGTGGTGATTGGGAAAACCGTATCAAGCAGGAATATCTGCTCGGTATTGGTGGTGTGTTGATGCTTAAGAAACTTGGCATCAACTGCGATCTCTATCATTGCAACGAAGGTCATGCAGCATTGCTGAACCTTCAGCGCCTTGTTGACTATGTTCAAGAAAAGCATTTAAGCTTCCAGGTTGCACTCGAACTTGTTCGTGCATCTTCACTCTATACCGTACATACTCCTGTTCCTGCCGGTCACGACTACTTCGATGAAGGTCTCTTCGGTAAGTATATGGGTGGTTTCCCTGCAAAACTCGGTATCTCATGGAACGACCTTATGAATATGGGCCGTGAAAATCCCAATACCAATGAACGCTTCTCAATGAGCGTATTCGCTTTGAATACTTGCCAGGAAGCTAACGGTGTTAGCTGGTTGCATGGCGAAGTATCAAAGAAGATGTTCGCCGGTATCTGGAAAGG
>CAZKYD010000061.1:0-14924 GCA_964556875.1 uncultured Alistipes sp. | reverse complement strand
ATCGCAGCAGCACGCGAACGCGGTACTGAACCGTACTTTATAAGGGATAACGCGCAGCAGGTGGATGGCATCTTGAACGCGGACAGTAAGCTAACACCGCAACAGATTGCCGAACAACGCCGTTGGGCTGAGCGTAATAATGTCCAAACTTCAACGTTTTCTAATGATAATGTTGAAAATAAGTATGGATTAACACCTCAATCTGATAGGGTGGCATTTCGTAAGCTGGTTAAACAAGCTAAACGAGATTCAAAGGGATATAGGACCGGAATTCTGTATAATATAGATTTGTTTTACACACACAGAATGACAATATCAGCAAATGATAGAAATTGCTTGTTGTCGCATGCGTTTAATGAATATGAAATCAATGCGATAAAAGTATTTCCTTCGTTAATAAATAAAATGTCTAATCCTCGATATGAGCCACTAAACACTTCACGTGCTAATATTAAAAAGAAAATAAAAAATGGTGCTATGCATTTTGTAGCTTATGATATAATTATTAATGAAGTTGAATTTGTCCTAAAAACAGAGGTTATTAATAACAACCATAAATATGTTGTTGAACATCCATATTCCTTAAAGATAAAAAAGAAATAGCCCAACCTGCTACTTACAAGGTGGACTACCAATAGGGCAGACGCTGAACTATTTCTCGTTGCAAAGATACGGCAAATATTTTTCGTTGCAAACTTTTGCCGTAAATATTTGCGAGAATGATGATTATTCGTATGCTACGGCAAACAGCAGATTGACAGCTGCATCAGTGGGGAATTTTGGGGCGCGAATGTCTTATTTAACACCCATTTAGCCAAGAAAAGTTACTGCGCTACAGAAAATGTTGCAGCGCAGTAACTTTTATGATTCTTGTTAGTTCAAAGATTGCAGGACCATTGGTCCTTATTTGCAGGCTATAGTTCAATAGCGCGAACTGAGGCCGTCAGATCTCCGGTTGTTGCATAGGTCGTTTGTTCGGCGGTGGATAGCAGTAGCACAACACATCCATCGATAAAAACGGTTCCGGCAGTCTCTCTGTCGAAATTGGCGACACACAATGTTTCACCGGTTAAATCGACAAGTTGAAGTGGCTGCATCCGCTTACCGTCAAACAGGTTGCGAGCCAGAAATCGTTTGGCTGTAATGAGCTGCATTAGCTTAGGCCTTGCAACCCTTTACGCCACCTTTAATGCCTCCCTTTGTGCCGCCACCAAGTGCAAAGATATTCTGGGTGAAGGAGAATGTTTTCTGACCTTGGCGAGTTTTACGCTTTACAGCTAATGACACGAGACGATCCATCAATTGCGAGAAGCTGATACCGGTTGCCTCCCAAAGGTAGAATGAAAGAGAGCCGGGAATAGTGTTGATTTCGTTAACGTAGATCTTATTTGTAGCACGATCAACGATAACATCGACACGCGAAACGCCATGGCAAGACAACACTCGGAATGTTTCGCCCGCAAGGCGCTGAATCTCTTTAGTCATATCTTCAGGCAGATCTGCCGGAATTTTCTTCTGAGATGCCTGCATACCTTCGGTGCCTTTCGAGCCTCCGAGATACTTATCAGTGTACGACAGAATTTCTTTAGTCTTGATTGGTTCTTCGAGCACTGATGTTAGGTATTCGTCGCAATCGCCGAGTACCGAACAGTTGATTTCCTGCAGCTCTTCTACCATATGTTCTGCGATAATACGAGATGCATAACGTCCGGCATCTTCAACCTTTTCGAGCAGCTGTTCACGGTTATGAGCGCAACCAATACCGATTGATGACCCGAGGTTGGCAGGCTTTACAATTACCGGATAACCGATCTTAGTTTCGATCTTTTCAATCAGTTGTTCACGTTCAGCGAACCACTGACGGTCGGTAAACCATACGTAATCAACTACCGGTATGTCATTCTCGCGAAGAATCATCTTCATTGTAATCTTATCCATACCGTTGGCAGAGGATAAGGTGTCGCAACCGGCAAAGGGGATATCAATAGCTTGAAGAATACCCTGGAAGGTGCCATCTTCTCCGTTAGCTCCGTGGAACACGGGTATAGCAACATCGAGCTTTGCTGCAACATCCTTTTTGCCGAACAGACCTTTGGGGTTGGTATAATAAAGGTTATAGTCGCCATGAACCGGACGCATATAGACCTCTTCTGCCAACTTTTCAATCGCCTTCATATCGCGATAGTTGCGCAAATTCAGCAAAGCTTCGCCGGTAAACCAGCGTCCTTCTTTGGTGACATAAACCGGGGTTACGTCGTATTTGGTTTTATCAATAGCGTTAATAGCTTGGTTAGCGGAGATTACCGAAATCTCATGTTCGGTGGAGCGTCCGCCGAAGAAAACACCGATATTGGTTTTCATTTATCTTGTTGATTTTGAGTTTACGATTTATTTGAATGTGTCAGGCAGGTCGTTCTCATAAAGAACGATATCACCCGGACGAGCTATGCGCTGAAGGGTGGCTTGCGCTTCAGCAAACGAGTCGACAGCATGAACATTTGCCTCCGGCATTTTGCCTTCTGCAATGCCACTCATGATAGCATCGCGATTATATTGACCGACAACAATGGCAATATCTGCATTAGCAGCGATATATCGGCCAAATTGGCGGTTAGCTTCTTGTTGACGCGCCCCGAGTTCAATCATACCGGGGGTAATAATGATCCTCTGCCCTTCATCCTTCATCATGCCGAGCACTTCAACTGCCATCTTTGAACCGGCAGGATTCGAGTTGAATGCATCATCAATGATTGTCAGGCCACCGGGAACGCGTTTTACACTTAAGCGATGTTCAACCTGCTCTATCTGTGAAACGGCATACTTAATCTTTTCTGTAGGTACGTTAAGTTTCAGTGCTACAATCACTGCTCCTAAGAGGTTAGAGACGTTGCACTCCCCTACCAATGCTGTATGCAATTCTAAGGGCTCAGATAGACCCGGACCTACAATCTTGAAGGTTGTGCCATGCGATGAGTATTTGATGTCTTCGGCATGATAATCTGCCTCGGCTGGATTGGCAACAGCATAACGCGCTGCTTTTACATTCTCAACTTTGCGATTGGCAACATACTGGAAGTCATTATTCAGCACAGCAAATCCGTCTGCAGGAAGAGCATCAACCAATTCGAACTTAGTGCGCTGGACATTCTCGATAGTTTTGAACGATTCGAGATGCTGTTCGCCTACCGCGGTAATAATACCGATAGTGGGCTTAACAAGGTCGGTAATTTCTTTGATATCTCCAATCTGCTTAGCTCCCATTTCTACGATAAACACTTCATCGTAGGGTTTGAGATATTCGCGGACTGTGCGGATTACACCAAGTGTAGTGTTATAGCTGCCTGGAGTCATCGTTGTGGAGAAATGCTCCGACAAAATGCGGTGGAGATAATGCTTTGTTGAAGTCTTGCCATAGCTACCGGTAATACCAATAACCTTCAGCGACGGCATGGAAGCTAAGATTGATGCAGCATCATCATAAAATTTCTGATTGATATGCTTCTCAACAGGCTTCAAAATATCATTCGAAAGAAGTAGCAGTATCGGTGAAACAAGAAGAAGCACTGCAATCATTACAGTAGCCCAATATAGTCCTTTCAACAAGCCGAGATGAGTGTAAGCCAGCGCAAATACACCAACAGCCAAAATCGCGGTCAGGCCAAGCATCACACCGAAGATGCGATTGACGCGAGGGGTTCTTACTAAGGGTTTCTTATATTTCTTGCGAGCCAAAGAGACCGCTTGCCATACATAGATAACTACAATGATGGGCGCTGTTATCTCAAACGGCACTCTCTTAAGCATCAATAAGAAGATGATAATCAAGTTGAATAGTCGGACGAATGACGTACTTTCATTTGCCTGATTAAACCAGCGCATATAGCGTTCCTTGCGATAGGAATTTTGCTGGAGCATCATCAGGTCGCGTGAATAAACAAAATACATGTCGGCTAACGATGTGACCAACACGGCAATTAATAGTGTAAGTGCAAGAGTATACATTCTTGTCAAAAATTAGCTTTTCAAAAATGATGAAAGTACGGCGCGAAACTGTACCGGGTTATCGAGAAAACTGTAGTGACCGCAACCGGGGAAACTTACTAATCCGGCATCCGGAATCAGTTTTACCATCTTTTTTGCGTCGGCAAGCGGTGTGGCTGTATCATTCTCGCCCCAGATGCATAGCGATGGCGCTTTTATCAGGGGTAAGCGATCAGTAAGATCTTCATTTACCACCTTTGATAAGATAGCACGCATCATCGGCGACGCTCCGGCATAATCGCTTGATCCGCGTTTTGCGCGCATCGCGTCGATATGCTTCTGCGCTTTCTCCTCTCCGAGGAGAAGTTGCCAGAATTTTTTGCCGGCCTTAAAACTGTAAACTTTCAGATAATATTTCAGCGAGCGCTTGGGCTTAATCCCTGCTGCATCTATTAGCACTACCTTATCTACTTCGTTGCGCGATGCATATAGAATTGCAACACGTCCACCAAAAGAATGTCCGGCAAGCACAGGCTTTTCAATCTGTTCTTTACGAACGAGCTCTTCAATCAAACGTGTATAACGTTCAATGCCCCATACTTCCGACGGTTCTTCAGAAGCGCCGAATCCGGGGAAATCTATATTGTAGACAGTATGTGTTGCAGCTGCAGTTGTGGCTATCGATCTTACGGTTGTATGATTGCAGCCCCAACCATGCATAAGAATCAGTGGGCGGCCTTCACCGGTAATTTCCAAATGGACCTTTAACCCTTCTAACTCTATATCTTTTTCCATTACGTAATTATCGCGATTATCTAACGTTTTTGCAACGCAAAATTACGAAATCCCACTATCATGGGCAAATTTACGCTCATAAAATCGGGCATCGAATTAAGCATTGTCATTTCAGAAGACGACTATTTCTTCCAGAAGCGTGGTGTCAGAATTACCAAGATTGTAAAGATCTCCAAGCGGCCTGTCAGCATCAAGAATGATAAAATCCATTTGCCGCCATTGGTAATATAGTTGTAGTCAACGCCATAGCATGATAAAGAGGCGTCAATACCGGTGTTGCTCACGCAGGAGAATGCCGAGAAATATGCATCACCTAGCGATGCGCCGCAAATAGTCAGCAATCCGCCTCCGATTAGGATAACCGTTATATACAAACTTAGGAATACCATCACCTTGTTAATCAACTCGGGAGCAACTGTCTTTTTATTCAGATCGGCTGATAAGATATGGTTTGGATAAATGCATCGAGTCAGTTCGTTGCGGCAGTTTTTCCAAAGCATCATCGCTCTATCCAACTTTGCGCCACCGGAAGTTGACCCTGCGCAGGCTCCGAAGAACATCATCAATACTACCAAGCCGAGAATAAAGCTGCCCCATAAATCAAGGTTAGGCACTGTATATCCGGTAGATGACAGCGTTGCTACAATTTGAAATAATGGGTCAATCGTAAGTTCGTAGATAGACAAATTTACTTCAGGATTGATCACTAAAAATAGGTCAAATACGACCAACATTCCTAAAATAGTCCATACGTAGAAACGGAAAACCTCATTGCTCCAAACTTCTTTATAGCGCCCGGTTGATGCTCGGTAAATCAACGTGAAGTTTACACCACCTATAAACATAAATACGATGGTAACTATCTTAATATATAGCGAATTCCATGCGTTTATCGACTCATTATCAGTAGAAAAACCTCCGGTCGACATTGTTGACATCGCGTGGCAAATGCTGTCAAATCCACTCATAGGCCCTGCCCAATAGAGCAGAAACAATGTTGTAGTAAGCAGAAAATATATCAGCCATAATCGCTTAGCTGTAGCACTTACTCGCGGACGCAGTTTCTCATGGGTGATACCGGTTACTTCTGCATTAAACATCTGCATACCGCCGGATGAGTTCAGCATGGGAAGCACTGCCAAGGTGAAAAGGATAATTCCCATACCTCCAATCCATTGCATCAGTGCTCGCCAAAAATGCAGACCATATCCCATATCCTCAAGATTCGCCATAATCGTAGCACCGGTTGTAGTAAATCCCGACATCGCTTCAAAGAATGCATCAGTCAGACTTAGCGGATGCTTATCGAGCATAAACGGAATCATGCCAAAGATTGAAAACACTAACCAGACTGATGCTGTCAGCAAAAAGCCTTCGCGTTTTCCCATATCATAGCGCTTGGGGCGGACACAAAATGTAGCAAATACACCACAACTCAAAGTTATAGCAATACTATAAACAAATTGCATAAAGTCCTTATCATCATAGACAAGGGCTATAATCAGGGGGATCGCCATAAAGGCTGCTTCAATCATAAGCAGCCAGCCCATCACCCTGACGAGCATTTTCCAGTTTACTATGGAGACTTTATGAAACATCAAATGAAATATTTCTCAACTTTATGCATTGATCCGGTTAAGCAGAACACTAATACATGGTCACCTGCCTGAATTCTTGTGCGACCATTAACCAGCATACCCTTGCCGTCACGAATCAGTCCGGCTAAGGTCATCTCGTTCAGAAGTTTCAAATCTTTTACTTCTGCACGAGTTATCTTTGATTCAGGACGCACTTCCAATTCAGCTACTTCAGCATCTGCTAATGCCATAAACTTACCCGACGATTCGTCGGCAGCAAGCAGAATTTGGAATATACGGCTTGAAGCTAATAGTTTCTTGTTGATAATTGTGCCGATGTTCAAACCTTCAGCTTCGGAGATAAACTGGATATTCTCTACTTCAGCAACAGTCTTACCCACGCCAAATTCCTTCGCCGTTAAACAGCCGAGGATATTGGTTTCTGAATGTTCGGTAAGAGCTACAAAGGCATCCATGTTTGAAATCCCCTCTTCGCGAAGCACGTCGTTATTACGGGCATCTCCATGAATAATCTTTACCTTTGTTCCGGAACATTTTTCCGGCAATTTGCGACAACGAGCCAAGTCGTCATCTATAATCGTAAGATCAAATTTATCAGATGCAAGATGGGCAAGTCTGACGGCAATTCTACCGCCACCCATAATCATTACATTCTTAACCTTGAAATCGCGCTTACCACATAGCTGACGCACATTGTCGACGCAATCGCGTGTAGTGGTGAAATATACGATATCCCCAGCTTTTATGCTGTCATCACCACGCGGGATAATGGTTTCATGGCGACGTTTAATAGCAGAAACGTGGAAATTATGCTGTGCATAGGTGAGTTCGCGTAGCTGTTTCCCCATAAGCTCGGCGCCTTCATTTACTCTGACGCCAACCAAGATAAGTTCGCCATCGTGAAGCTCAAACCAATTGCGTGCCCACGGACGTTTGAGAGCTTGACAAATCTCTTGTGCAGCGAGATATTCAGGATAGATTAGTTGATCAACCCCTATACCGGTAAAGAATGAACGATTATCAGGATCGAGATATTCGTAGTTGTCGATACGGCCTACGGTTTTCTTTGCTCCGAGATGTTTTGCAATGCCACAAGCTATAAGATTTGTATTCTCATAAGGTGTAACAGCGATAAAAAGGTCGCAATCTGCCCCCACACCGGCTGCTCGTTGATCTTTAAACGATGTTGGCGAGCCAACCGATGTCATGAGGTTATAGTTGGAGTCAAGCATATTAAGTCGCTCCTCATCGCGATCGATAACGATAATATCTTGTTCCTCATGGGAAAGCAATTTTGCTAAGTGGGAACCCACTTCGCCTGCTCCTGCAATTACTATCTTCATCCCTATAAATTTAACTTCTGACGATAAAATTTCTGGCTGCCTCGGCTATGCCTTCAGCGTCCATTCCGCAAATATGACGTAATTCGGCAACGGTTCCTTGTGCGATAAATGCATCAGCCACACCGATTTTCTTGACTCGTATACCATTAAAGCCATCTTCCTGGAAGAAATCTTCAATGGCAGAACCGAGCCCGCCAACTGTAGTTGCATCTTCGACAGTTATCACCGGCAACTTGCGCTCTCCGATTTCTCGAAGTAACTCTTTGTCGAGCGGTTTGATAAATGTCATATCGTAATGGGCTATAGAGTAGCCTTCTGATTCTAATGTCTTGATAGCGTTCTCCACCTCTGAGGCGATTGGTCCGGTGGAAACAATTGCAAGGTCTTTGCCATCACGTAGCTTTTCACCGCGCCCAATCTCTAATTTCTGTAGCGGTGATTGCCATTCAAGCATTTTGCCGCCACCACGCGGATAACGTATCGCCATTGGACCGTTATATTCAGATGCGGTATACAGCAAGTTGCGAAGCAATGACTCATTGCGCGGTGACGCGATGACCATGCCGGGCACTGCGCGTAAATACGCGATATCAAAAAGCCCATGATGCGTAACGCCGTCTTCTCCTACCAATCCGGCTCGGTCGATACAGAATGTTACCGGCAAATGCTGTATGGCTACATCATGAATAATGTGGTCGTATGCTCGTTGCAAAAATGAGGAGTATATGGCGACAAATGGGTGCAACCCGTCTTTAGCCAAACCTCCGGCAAATGTTACCGCATGTCCCTCAGAAATACCAACATCAAACACACGTGATGGCATCGCTTTCTGCATCACTGCTATAGATGTGCCTGACGGCATCGCTGCGGTAATACCTACAATGGCAGGATTTTCTTCAGCTAACTCTAATAATGTCTGGCCAAAAACATCTTGAAATTTTGGAGGTTTAGGCGTTGACTGATTAGCTGGATTGTCCTCGGCGCGTTCACCGGTAATAGGATTGAATTTACCGGGAGCATGCCATGTAGCAGGATCTTTTTCGGCAGGGGCGTACCCCTTACCTTTTATGGTCTTGATATGCAGGATTTTCGGGCCTGTCATATCTTTAATGTCATTCAGAATTCTTACTAACCCGGCAACATCATGACCGTCTACCGGACCGAAATAGCGAATATCCAAGCCCTCAAAGATATTATGTTCATGGGCGAGGAATGCTTTTAATGAATTATTCAGACGTAGTATCGAGCCTTTACGACGATCCGAAACCAAATGAAGTTGCTTCATAAGGTTGTAGGTCTTATATCGAAGATCGTTGTAGCCGCGTGATGTTGTAATATCAGCAAGATAACTATGCAGAGCACCCACATTTGCATCAATCGACATATTATTATCGTTCAAGATAATTAGCAAATTGTTGGGGGTGTTTGCTGCATTGTTTAAGCCTTCAAACGCTAAACCGCCGGAGATAGATGCATCCCCAATTACAGCAACAACCTGACGTTGTGGATTGTCATGATTGAGCTGAGTGGCTACCGCCATACCTAGCGCTGCAGAAATAGAATTCGAGGCATGACCGGCCATAAACGTATCATACTCGCTTTCGTCAGGATTCGGGAAGCCGCTAAGGCCGTTAAGTTTGCGATTATTTACAAAGGCTTCGCGACGACCGGTCAGAAGTTTATGGCCGTAAGCTTGATGGCCTACATCCCATACAATCCGGTCATAAGGTGTATTGAAAACATAATGGAGTGCGACGGTCAGTTCTACAGTCCCCATGCTCGAGGCAAAGTGCCCCGGGTTTGATGATAGCGCATTGATGAGATAACGACGAATATCGCCGCATAGTTCCGGAAGCGATTCTACTTGAAGTTTTCGCAGATCTGATGGTGAATCTATCCGACTTAATATAGAGTAACTGCTGTCAGTTTCCTTTTCGCTGCTTGTCATTGCGTATATATTTCTTATATAGCGGAACGAAAATGCATATTCCCGAGGCTATGATTGGGAAAAGCGTCATGAGATTGAATGGAACATTATTAGCGATCATTCTTGCGATAAGAATACCACACACTCCTGCCCATAACAGCCCGATAATCAAGAATCTTATTATTATCGAAACTTTCATCTTTTTGCTATTGCTCTTTTTCTGTTCGCTTTATCTCGCAAAGTTAACGATTTTCTTTCATTGCTCCAAATACTTTATTAAGATGTTGAAGCTTGAAAATAACTCCTACGAATTTAAAGACTCTCGGCAAGAGATGTTGCGCATCGATCGCCGTCAATCGCAGCAGAAACAATCCCTCCGGCATAACCTGCACCTTCGCCACATGGATATAATCCGGCGGTTTCAACATGTGCCAAGGTCTCAGGGTCGCGCGGAATGCGCACAGGTGATGATGTTCGAGTCTCTGCTCCGATTACGGCTGCAGCATCGGTTAAATAGCCTCTCGACTTGCGGCCAAATTCGCGAAATCCTTCGCGCAAACGGTCGGATACAAATTTGGGCAAGAGTTGATCTACACGTGCCGGATGCACGCCAGGAGCATAGGATGATGTTGGCAGAGATTTAGATGGGCGTCCTTCAACGAAGTCGGTAAGGCGTTGAGCCGGTGCATTCTGGGTGCCCTGCGAGTCTTCTGAAAAGCGGTGCTCAATATCTTCCTGAAATTTCATCACTTTCAAGTTGCCATAAGCGGAGTATTCGGTCAGATCTTCAGGCAGCACCTCTACTACCATGCCGGAATTCGCCCATTTGGTGCCTCGCGATGCAGGCGACATTCCGTTAACTACCAGTTGGCCGGGGGCTGTGGCAGCAGGAATAATGAATCCTCCGGGACACATGCAGAACGAGTATACAGCGCGTCCACCGACTCTCGTTAACATCGAATATTCAGCTGCAGGCAGATATTTACCTCTCCCCTTTGGAGAATGATATTGAATGCGATCAATCAATTCTTGAGGATGTTCAACTCTGACACCTACAGCGATTCCTTTTGGTTCAATACGAATGGAATGCTCGTCAAGGAATCGATAGACATCGCGAGCTGAGTGACCAGTTGCAAGAATCACTTTCCCATTAAAGGTTTCCCCTGTAGAGGTTTGCACACCAACAACAGAGCCTGACTCTAAAATTAGCGAATCAACTCTGGTTTGAAACCTGACTTCCCCACCACAGCGGATGATGGTTTCTCGAATAGCGCGAATTACTTTTGGCAATCGATCGGTGCCGATATGAGGATGTGCGTCAATGAGAATTTCCTCTTTGGCGCCATGTTGAACAAGAATATTCAGGATTTTATCTACCGAGCCACGTTTCTTACTGCGAGTGTAAAGCTTCCCATCAGAGTAAGCTCCGGCTCCACCTTCTCCAAAACAGTAATTTGAATCTGGGTCAACGATATTTTCCCTCGATATGCGAGCCATATCCTTGCTGCGATCTTCGACACTTTTTCCACGCTCAAGCAGAATTGGCTTAACGCCCAGTTCTATTAAACGTAGTGCTGCGAATAATCCGGCCGGCCCTGCTCCTACAACTATTGCCGTAGGGGCATCAGAGCGCAAAGGTTGATATTCTACCGGCTTGGCAAGTGTGTCCTCGGCATCAGGTTGCTGATCAACGAAAACATCAACCATAAGATTAATTACCACATTCCGCTGACGGGCATCGATCGAACGTTTTACAAGTCTAACTTCCTTTATGCGGTTCACATCAAGGCTCATGCGAGTAGAAAGTTCTGCCTGCAAGCGCAAGGGGTTGTAGGCTATTTCGGGAGCGAGGCGAAGCTGAAGTGTGGTCTTTGCCATTATGGGTAGATTTTCAAATTAAAAGGATTGTTTGTAACTTTGCATCCGCATTTATTAAACTTTATCACGACAACCTGCATGAATTTTAAGGCTGCTTTATTCGACCTTGACGGTGTGCTGATCGACAGCGAAACGTTATATACCGGTTTCTGGGAAAAGGTCGGCAAAACACATCATCTTCCCTCTCCGACTTTTGCCTACGATATCAAAGGCACCACACTCGTTGATATCCTTACTACTCACTTCGCCGATCCTGAGGTCCGCGAGGATGTAAATCGTATGCTACATCAGTTTGAAAATGAAATCGTCTACCCTATTTTCCCCGGAGCCTTAGAGTATGTTGACTCGTTGCGTGAAAAGGGTATTAAGGCTGTAATCGTAACCAGTAGCGATAATAAGAAAATGGAATTCCTTTTCAATCAGCATCCCGAGTTCAAAACTCATTTTGATGCCATCGTTACAGCTGCTGATGTTACTAAGTCAAAACCTGATCCCGAGCCTTATTTAATTGGAGCTGCAAAAGCAGGTTGTAAACCTGAAGAGTGTGTGGTCTTCGAAGATTCTTTCCAAGGGATTGAAGCCGGACGTCGTGCCGGAGCGTATGTTGTCGGCATTGCGACGACTAATCCCGCGGCCTCCCTTGAAGGGAAAGCCGATAGGATTGTCAATTCGCTTGCTGAACTTTTATAAATACGGTTGCTTTTGCTGATAGTGCTTTGACTGCCTATCAGCAAGCTTTGAATGACATATCCAGTCCTTTGACTGAATGGGTCAATGCGCCAACCGAGATAAAGTCAACACCAGCCTCACCGTAGGCACGGAGAGTGGCCAGTGTAATACCTCCGGAAGATTCTACTTCCGTGCGGCCATTGATAAGCTTAACAGCTTCGGCGGTACGTTCGGGAGTGAAGTTATCGAGCATAATACGGTCAACACCTGCTTCGAGCGCTTGCTGAATCTCCTCTGTATTACGAGTTTCAACCTCGATTTTCAGATCTTTACCGTTGGCCTTCATCCAATTCTTAGCGCCTTGGACAGCTTGTGCGATACCGCCGGCAAAGTCGACATGGTTATCCTTGATTAGAATCATATCGAAAAGCCCCATACGATGGTTGGCACCACCGCCGATTTTTACGGCTTCTTTTTCTAGAATTCGAAGTCCGGGAGTTGTCTTTCGAGTGTCAAGCACTTTGGTCTTCAAACCCTCGAGGCATTTCTGATATTTAGCAGTCTGGGTTGCGATACCACTCATGCGCTGCATAATATTAAGCATAATGCGCTCGGTCTGAAGTAGTGAACGTACGCTACCTTCTACCTTGAAGGCGATATCTCCGGGCTTAACGTGAGCTCCATCCGTAATATAGACGGTCATATTCAATGACGGGTCAAACTTTTCAAACACTTTGCGAGCAATCTCTACTCCGGCAAGAATGCCCTCTTCCTTTACTAAGAGGTGCTGAGCGCCCTGCTCCTCTGCGGGAATGGTTGAGAGTGTAGTTGCATCGCCATCGCCAACATCTTCGGCGAACGCGAGTGTCAGAAGGTCATCTATAAATTCGTCGCGGGTTTTCATTTGCTGAAATTCTTTTGATTTTATTGTGCAAATTTACCAATAATCCGCTAACTTTACAAATTAACCGATAACGAAACAGATATGAAAATAACCCTAATGGTAGTGGGCCGCACAACTTCTGCTAATCTTCGGAGTGGCATTGAAGAATATACGAAGCGTATTAACCGCTACATTCAGTTTGATATCGTAGAACTTCCGGATGTCAAGACTTCTCGCAAACTGACCGAGGATAAGCAGAAAGAAGCAGAGGGAGAAATGATGCTCAATCGTATCCAACCCTCCGACTTTGTTGTTCTACTCGACGAGCGTGGGAAGGAAATGACGTCGCGCGAGTTTTCGGTTAATTTGGAAAAGAAGATGCTAACTGTGCCAAAACAGCTTTACTATATTGTGGGTGGACCTTATGGTTTCTCCCCTGACGTATATGCTCGTGCTAATGAGAAAATGTCACTATCAAAGATGACTTTTCCTCACGAAATGGTCCGCTTGTTTTTTACCGAACAGCTCTATCGCGCGTTCACAATTCAACGTAACGAACCTTATCATCATGATTAAAGTTCACATTTCTGAAAACGGATGATCCTATTGTTTTTGGTTAATCTATTTCAAGAATCGAATCTATTTATAATAAAATCGGGAAATGAGCTATTGCGACTCATTTCCCGATCTTTTATTTAAAAGACTGATGTTTCTTTATCAGTTAGCCGTAAAAAGCTTCTTTAATTAAGATTAGCCTTTGATAGCTGCGATGCCGGGGAGAACTTTACCTTCGATAGCTTCGAGAAGTGCACCGCCACCGGTTGATACATAGCTAACCTGGTCAGCGAGACCGAACTTGTTAACACAAGCTACTGAGTCACCACCACCGACGAGTGAGAATGCGCCGTTCTTTGTAGCTTCAACGATAGCTTCAGCGATTGCACGTGAACCTACTGCGAAATTGTCCATTTCGAATACACCGGCTGGACCGTTCCAAAGGATGGTCTTTGCACCCTTGATAGCGTTTGCGAATATCTCGCGAGTTTCGGGACCTGCGTCAACACCCTCCCAACCTTCGGGAATATCCATTACTGAGCAGATCTGAGTGTTTGCGTCGTTCTTGAAGTCGTCAGCTGCAACGCAGTCTGTGCCAAGTACGAGATTTACACCTTTATCTTTTGCTTTCTGCATGATTTCGCGAGCGAGATCAAGCTTATCGAGTTCGCAAAGAGACAGACCAACGTTGCCACCCTGAGCCTTAGCAAAGGTGTAGGTCATACCACCGCAGAGGATAAGGTTATCAACCTTGTCCATGAGGTTTTCGATAATACCAATCTTGGTAGAAACCTTAGAACCACCCATGATGGCGGTGAAGGGGCGCTGGATATTGCTGAGGATTTTGTCAACAGCGTCAACTTCTTTTTCCATGAGGTAACCGAGCATCTTGTCATCAGCATCGAAGTAGTCTGCGATAACAGCGGTAGAAGCATGTTTGCGGTGAGCTGTACCGAATGCGTCGTTTACATATACATCAGCGTATGAAGCGAGTTTCTTTGCGAATTCTTTCTGGCTTGCCTTCATAGCCTTCTTAGCGTCGTCGTAAGCGGGATCTTCTTTGTCGATACCTACGGGCTTACCCTCTTCTTCAGGATAGAAACGGAGGTTTTCGAGCAACAGCACTTCGCCGGGCTTGAGGTTAGCAGCTTCTTCAGAAGCATTAGCACAGTCAGGAGCGAATTTTACATCTTTGCCGAGAGCCTTAGCTACAGCATCCTTAATCTGTGAGAGCGACAGCTTAGCGTTAACTTTGCCTTTGGGCTTGCCCATGTGTGACATGATAATAAGGCTAC
>CAZKYD010000060.1:0-14962 GCA_964556875.1 uncultured Alistipes sp. | reverse complement strand
CGGAAACCCCGAAGGCACCAGCCTCCGGGGTTTTCTGCATTTAAACCCCAACCAACCCCCCCAGGGTCAGCAAACCAATTGCCGGCCCATCCCCTAGGGCCCAATCAATCGACCCGCCCCTCCCTGCCAATCCATGGCCTCTCTAGCCTCGGCCTAGCTAATCAGCCTTGCCACCCCTGGGCAATTGGCCCTTCGGTCCAAAACAGAACCGCTCCGCGCTGCAGGCAAGGCTTCCTTTGGCCGGCTGAGCTCTGCAGCCTTTCTTTACCGGCTGGCCTTCTTCGCTCCGCGCTGCAGGCCGGGAAGCCCTCGCTTCGCTGCGGGAACAGAACAATGAGAGCCCAACCCCGCTTGTAGATGAGTTGGAACTGGGAAATAGAATAGGAAATTTGGGAAATAGGGAAAAGGGATCAGAAACGAATTTAGATAGGGAGGGAGAGCTAGGGCGGTAAATTTAGCGAGTAAGGGGAATTTAGATAGGGAGGGCGAGCGAGGAAGGTGAATGAAGCTGGGGCGGAGAGAGAAAGATGGGATTAGAGGGATAGGTATTTAGGGGGGTAGAGGGAATTTGATTTAGAGGGAGGGGGATTAGAGGGTTTGGGCGAGGGTTAGGCAGGCGGATTGGAGCATGTCGAGGACGAGTTCGAAGCCTTCGGCGCCGGAATAGTAGGGGTCGGGCACGTGGTCGTAGCCGTCGAAGCCGCCTTCGGGGAAGAAGGCTGACATGGGGATTACTTTGCTGTCTGTTTCTACGGTGGGGGAAAGGCTGAGGATGTTGCGCAGGTTGCTATGGTCCATAGCTACAATGACGTCGAAATCATCGAAATCAGAGACGGAGAGCTGTCGGGCTCGGTGGAGTAATCGTATGCCTCGTTTGGCTGCGTGTTGGCGCATACGAGGGTCGGCAAGGTCGCCGATATGGTAGTTACCTGTGCCGGCTGAATCTATTTCCCATTTATCGCTAATGCCAAGGCGATTTACCGTGTCAATCATTACGGCTTCGGCAGCCGGCGAGCGGCAGATGTTTCCGAGGCATACAAAGAGTATGCGGATTTTTTCGTTGCGATTGTGTTTGGCGCGAAGCGCTTCTTGCATAGCTTTTGCTGCCGGGGAGATGTAGGGCTGCAGTGGTGTTTGGTTCATAGGATTGACCGGGAATTTTGGGTGTTATTTGCCGAGTAGAATTTCTCGGAGAGTAGAAAGCTTGTTAAGGGCTTGGAGGGGGGAGAGGTTGTTGATATCGAGGCCGAGCAATTCGTCGCGAATTTGAGCGAGTACCGGGTCGTCGAGTTGGAAGAAGCTGAGCTGCATGCCGTCTTCTTGTGTAGGCTTTGCAATGTTGGAGGTCAGATTCTCATCGGAGTTGCGATGAGCTTCTTCTAATTGACGGAGCACTGCGTTTGCGCGGTCGACAATAGCACGAGGCATACCGGCAAGCTTCGCTACATGGATACCGAAACTATGTTCCGAGCCTCCGGGCTTTAGCTTGCGCAGGAAGACAACCTTGCCTTCGATTTCTTTTACGGATACATTGAAGTTCTTCACGCCCGGATAGCTTTGCTCCATTTCGTTGAGCTCATGATAATGGGTGGCGAAGAGCGTCTTTGGTTTCTGTTTGCAGTGGTTAAGGTATTCAACAATTGCCCATGCGATGGAGATACCGTCGTAGGTTGATGTTCCGCGGCCCAGTTCGTCGAAGAGAATCAACGAGCGTTCGCTGATATTGTTCAGGATTGAGGCCGCTTCGTTCATCTCTACCATGAAGGTAGATTCGCCGAGCGAAATATTGTCGGAGGCACCGACACGGGTGAAGATTTTGTCTACTACGCCGATTTTAGCGCTCTCTGCAGCTACGAAACATCCAATTTGGGCCATCAGTACGTTTAGTGCGGTTTGGCGCAACAGAGCGGATTTACCGGCCATGTTCGGACCGGTGATCATCATTATTTGCGTACCGTTGTTGTCGAGAGTGACGGAGTTAGAGATGTAAGGGGTTCCCGGCGGGAGTTCTTTCTCAATAACCGGATGTCGGCCTTGAACGATATCAATCTCGAGGGAGTCGTTGACTACCGGACGATTGTAATGGTTCTCACGGGCTACGCGAGTGAAAGCCAGCAGGCAGTCGAGGCGTGCGATAATCTTGGCATCGGCTTGAATCACAGCAACATATTGCGACAGACTCGAAACCAATGCATTATATAGCTGCGTCTCAAGAATTTCGATACGTTCTTGAGCCGTCAGGATTTTTTCTTCGTATTCCTTGAGCTCTTCGGTGATGTAGCGTTCGGCGTTGACCAGGGTCTGCTTGCGAATCCACTCGGCGGGCACTTTATCTTTGTGGGTGTTTGTTACCTCAATATAGTAGCCAAAGACATTGTTGTAGCCGATTTTTAGGCTGGGAATTCCGGTAGCTTCGCTTTCGCGGCGCTGAATGTTCATCAGGAAGTCCTTCCCTTGATAAGCCATTTGGCGCAGTTCATCGAGTTCGGGATTTACGCCGGGATTGATTACGTGGCCCTTATTGAGCAGCGACGGTGCGTCTTCCGCAATTTCGCGGGCGATACGGTTGCGGATAAGTTCGCAGGGGTTTAGTTGGTCGCCCATGTGGCGCAAGGTTTCGAGCGCCGCGCCCTGGCAGAGTTTGCGCATCGGTTCAACGGCGCAAAGAGCATTTTTTACCTGCACCATTTCTCGCGGAGTCACCCTGCCGACAGCTACCTTCGACACTAAACGTTCGAGGTCGCCAACCTGCTCCAGATATTCCACGATTGCATCACGGCGGTCAGGCTCCTTAAAGAAATATTCAACGACATCGAGTCGCTGATTGATTTCGGTAGTGTTTTTTAGGGGGAACGAAATCCAACGGCGCAACATGCGGGCCCCCATTGGGCTTACCGTGCGGTCGATAACGTCGAGCAGACTCTTGCCATCTTCGCCGAGCGGAGCCAACAGTTCAAGATTGCGCACCGTAAACTTATCGAGGCGTACAAACTGGTCCTCTTCGATACGGGCGATGCGCGAGATATGATCGGTGTGGGTGTGGTGCGTAAGGTCGAGGTAATGCAGAATAGCTCCGGCAGCGATTACCGCTTGGTGCATCTTGTTGATGCCGAACCCCTTCAGCGATGCTGTTTCGAATTGTTTCAACAGTCGGTCGTTGGCAGCCTGCGGAGTGAATACCCAGTCTTCAAGTTCAAACACCGGATACTTTCCGCTGAGCTCACCTTCGATACGCATTCGGTTGCCACGTTCAACCAACACCTCCTTCGGGGCAAAATTGGCCAACAGTTTGGCAACATAGTCGATATCCCCCTGAGCGGTAAGGAATTCACCGGTAGAGATGTCGAGGAATGCAATCCCGAGCGTGTCCTTGTCGAAATGAATAGCGGCTAAGAAGTTGTTTTCGCGATGGTCAAGGACATTATCGTTAAGGGTAACACCCGGGGTCACCAGTTCAGTGATATCGCGTTTTACCAAACGATTTTTTACTAATTTCGGGTCCTCGAGCTGATCGCAGATGGCCACACGCTTTCCGGCACGCACCAATTTTGGTAGGTAAGTGTCGAGTGCATGGTGGGGGAATCCGGCAAGTTCCACCGACGAAGCCGCACCATTGGCGCGACGAGTCAGTGTGATACCCAGGATTTCGGAGGTCGTAATGGCATCTTCGCTGAAGGTTTCGTAAAAGTCGCCTACGCGGAAAAGTAGGACGGCGTCCGGATGTTTCTCTTTCATCTGGACATACTGTTTCATCAACGGAGTTTCGACAATTTTTTTAGCCATAACAGACCTATATAGGGGAGGATAAAATTCGAGATTATTTTGGTTATGTCATCAAAAGCGATAATGCAATCCGGCCACGATATTCACGCCGCCGAAATCTTTGATGAGATTGTAAGAGGCAGTGACCGACAGACGCATAGAGCTACTGATATTCACGCTACCACCAGCGCCAAAGTTCAGCCCCAGGCGGGAGATGCGCGTTGAAACATCATTCGTAAATTCGCCGATAGCTGCGGGATGCCAGTTCCAGCTGGCGTAATGCAGGCCGACTAACGGGAACAAGTCGCAACGCCCTTGCGCCATCGGGAAGACGAACTCCATGTTTAGGTTAAGACGCAACGCATCCCTGCCATCGCGACGGAAAACATATTCCGCCTCGGGGCATAAACGAAGCAGTTTGTTGAAACGATAAGAGAATTGCAGTCCGGCTAATGGCTCCTTGTTATAAGTGTTGTAACCAACGTTTACACCGAGCGATTTCTCTCCCGAGAAGCTATCAGCAGAACTTAAAAAACTGCATAACGATATAACTATCGCAACGGTTGCTGCAATTAATCGCCTTCCTGACATATACTGAATATTTTGTTTTTATTTCGAACAAAGTTAGTGATTCGTGGGGATATTGGCAAAAAATATGGCGGATTTTTGCTAACTTCGCAGGATAAAACGAAGGAACTTTTTTTTACGCAAATAGAAAATTCGGCCGCATAAGCACTAACGCAGCAATGAAGTGGGTTTACCGCCTTTTGAGAATGATATTTGTCACCGCAATTATTTTGGTTGCGGTGGTCCCTGCCGTGCTGTATGTAGCCTTGTCGTTGAGCGGCGTTCAGCGCCAGATAGCCGACAGCGTAGAAGAAGAGCTCAGCGAGTTGTTGGATGCAAAAGTGACGATTGGCGATTTGGGTATAATCCCATTTAATCGCGTCATTTTGCGAAATGTTAGTGTGGAGACCGCCCCGGGCGATACCGCTTTGGTTGTAAATCGCCTTGGAGCCGGCGTATCGCTCTGGTCGGGATTGGTGACCGATGTGTGGCGAGTAGACTATTTGGAGCTGATCGGAATGGATGCCCGCCTCAAACGCGATTCGCTGAACGCCCCGCTGAATATCCAGCCAATCATCAACGCCCTTCAGCCTAAAGACAAGAATAAACCTCCAACGAAATTCGATCTGAAAATCTCTACGGTGATTATTCGATCATCCTCGGTGGCGTATGACGTTTTGGATCAGCCGACTAAAGATACTTTTAATGCAAACCATTTGCTGGTCAAAAAGTTGCGTGCTGATATCAACTTACCTCGCCTGACCAACGACGATTTTACTATCAATCTTCGCCGCTTTGCCTTTGAAGAGCAGTCGGGGTTTGCAGTCAGACAGTTGAGTGGCGAATTCCATATAGCTGCTAACGAATTGAAAGCCGAAAATCTCGATATCGAGTTGCCCTCTTCTCGATTGAAATTCGAAGATATCAATCTGCCGCTCAACGGATTAAATTCTATATCAGAGAGCTTGAAAACGCATCCGATAACCGTAGCGTTGGCGGATGGAGCCCACCTTTGGATTCCTGATTTCAAGGCCTTTTATCCTCAGTTAGAGCGTGTACAGTTGATGGCAACCTTACCGAAATTCAGTGTGTCTGGTACCCCCTCGAATGCCACAGCGAATATCAGCTTGGATCTCGAAAACTACTTGACATTAGATCTTGACGGCATCGGTTATAACCTCACCACTGCTGATCGCACCTTCCGCATCGACCGCTTTGACCTCTGTTTTGCCGGAGAACCCCTGGCCGGACAGTTGCGTGATTTTGGAGAGATTCCATCGAAAGTGCCGGAAATTTTAGCCGGATTAGGCACAACAGATATAACCCTCAGTGGCACCGGCTCCATGAACTCATTCGATGGGACCATAGCCTTGGCGGCTCGTCCCGGGAAAGTGAATATCGACGCCACCGGCTCCATGACTGATACTCGCAATTTCGATATTCATTCAACGATTATCACCGACGGATTTGTAGATCTCAGTTCAGTGCTCCCCGGCGTTGCTCCGCTCGGAGTAGAAGGCAATATTGAAGCCTATCTCGCATCGGTCAACAATGTGAAAAACGGCAGTGCGGATATCGACTTGACACGTGTACAGTTCCGAGGCTACGACCTTACCGCCGTTGAAGCTCATTTGGCTATCGATGACGACCTGACAACCGCCCTCTTGTCGGTCGACGATGAAGACCTGGTAGTGCAACTCGACGGTATGGTTCATTTCGATAACGACGAGCCTATCGTCGATGTGACTGTCGACTTGGATCGCTTCTGCCCCGACCGTCTCGGTCTTTGGAAGAAGTATCCCGGCTCAACCATTTCCGGCATCGTAGATATCGATATGCGCGGTAAGGCGTGGCGCTGCATGGAAGGCTTTGCTACGGTTAAAGAGCTAACGCTGAAACCGGTAGATTCGCAAGGCATAACCCTGAATAATTTCACGCTCACCTCCCATAACATTGATGACGGCTCGGCGCGAATCGATATCAATAGCGACTGGCTCGACGGCACCCTGCTGGGCGTTTACGATTTCCCATATCTCGGCCATGCCGCGTTAGACATCGTTTCGGAAGCCTTCCCGGCATTACTCCCCGACCATTCGCGCCACGAATTGCTCGAGAAACAGCAACTCAGTGGCAAACAGCGTCATGGCCTTATGGCGACGAATGATTTCCGCTTCGACTTCACAATCAAAGAGACCGAGCGCCTGGCTGAATTTTTCCATCTGCCGGTTAGTGTGATTTACCCCGTAACGATTGGAGGTGGAGTATGCCAGGAAACACATGACCTGGAGCTTAATATCTCGGCGCCATATCTGCGCCAAGGCTCAAAACTGATAGAAAACAGTGCAATATCGGCGTATGTTGACGGCTCGGAAGGACGTGCTCGCCTCAACTTTGCAACAACCACCCCCACGAAAAACGGGCCCATGACAGTCAGCTTGACAGCCTCAGGCCACGACAATATGCTCCGCACCAACCTCGGCTGGAAAATCGACCGTGCGAAAGCCTATGAAGGGGATTTGCGCCTCGTTACAAATTTCTCTCGCGATGATGAAGGCTTGATTTCCAGAGTGAACCTGCGCAAATCAACCTTGACCTTTAACGACTCAACGTGGACCATCGATCCCGCAACCATTACCGCAAAAGGGAAAACCGTTGATATCGACGGGATTTATGCCTCCCATGGCAATCAATTTGTCAAAATCAACGGACAAGTATCGCCCGATCCATCCTCCTTGCTTACCCTCGACCTGTCGCATTTCAGCCTGGATTATCTGTTTGAGTCGCTCGGCATCGACGCAGCCATGCTCGGCGGTGATGCTTCCGGCACCTTCTACGCCTCAGATCTCTATTCAAGTTCGCCTCGACTGGAAACGCCCGGCCTACGTGTGAAGAATATCAGCTATAACAAAACTGTGTTAGGAGATGCTATTGTGCGCTCCAACTTCGACCCTTCGACCTTGGCGGTGATGTTGAACGCAGATATCGATAACAACGGACGTAAATCAACGGTTGACGGTGGAATTTATGCAGCGCGCGATTCGCTGGATTTGACCTTTGTGGTAGACCGCGAGCCGGTAGGCTTCTTGCAACCCTATATGAAAGCCTTTGCCTCCAATGTTACCGGCTATGCTTCCGGCTGGGCGCGCGTGTATGGTAATTTCAAATATGTTGATTTGGAGGGTGACGTAAAAGCAGATTCCGTCAGCATGAAGATAAACTTTACCAACACCACTTATTGGGCCTCCGATTCAATCCATCTTCGTCCCGGTTTTATCGACCTGAACGGAATAACCCTTCACGATTATCGCGGCAACACCGCCAAACTAAACGGCTGGTTGCGCCATACCTTCTTTAATAATCCGCGCTTTGAGTTCTCGATTACCGGCGCGAAGAATCTGCTATGCTATAACGAAACGGCAAAGGAAAATCCGAAGTGGCACGGACGTGTGTTCGGTAACGGCGGTGCATATATCAAGGGTGTGCCCGGCCAGATAGATATCAACGTTGATATGCAGACCGCCCCCGGGTCGAACTTCTCCTTCGTGCTCTCCGACCAGGCCGAAGCCGACGAATATTCCTTCCTGACCTTCCGCGATAAGAACAAACTCAACGAAGATGATAACATCTTTGAGCAGCGCGACACCTCGATGGACCTCGTGAACCATCTGAAAGAACTGGCAGCCAAGCATGACGATTCAACCTCGTCTGACTATAATATCACCATTCAGATGGGGGTAACGCCCGATGCTGAAATTGTTTTGGTGATGGACCCCGTAGGTGGCGACCGCATAAAAGCTTTCGGAGAGGGGCATCTGCGAATGGATTATGCTTCAGCCAATAATGAGCTGAAGATGTATGGCACCTATACCCTTGACCGCGGTGACTACAACTTCACCCTGCAGGATATCATTATTAAAGACTTTACGATTAAGTCAGGAAGCGAAATAGCCTTCCGCGGCGACCCCTATGCCGCTCAGCTGGATATCAAAGCTGCCTACTCGTTGACGGCTAACCTCTCCGACCTCGATGAATCCTTCTTGAACGATAACGACCTTAATCGCACGAATGTGCCGGTAAATGCAATTATGAATGTTACCGGCGATATCCGTCAACCCGATCTTGACTTTGACCTGGAATTCCCGACACTGACCTCCGATGTTTATCGTAAAGTGAAGTCGATTATCTCAACCGACGAAATGATGAACCGCCAGATCCTTTATCTGTTGGCGCTGAACCGCTTCTATACTCCGGATTATATGTCGGGAGCAACGCGTGGTAACGAGCTCGTGTCGGTAGCATCGTCGACCTTATCTTCGCAGTTGAGCAGTATTCTCGGGCAGATTTCAGATAACTGGAATATTGCTCCGGCCTTCCGCTCAAGCCGTGGCGACTTCTCCGATGTAGAGGTAGACGTAGCCCTGTCATCGCGCCTGCTTAATAACCGCTTGCTGTTTAACGGCAACTTGGGGTATCGCGATAAGAGCTTGAATACAAATCAGTTTGTTGGCGACTTCGACTTGGAATATCTGCTGACGCGTAACGGCAATGTGCGTCTGAAGGCGTATAACCGATATAACGACCAAAACTACTACCTGCGTACTGCGTTGACCACACAAGGCGTAGGTATCGTATTGCGTAAAGACTTTGATGCGCTATCCGACTTCTTTAAACCCCTCTTCCGCCGCTCTACGGTAAAAATTCCCCTTGCACCGCAGCCTTCCGACTCCGTAGCCACTCCTATTATAATTGACGCGAAATCAGCAGGTAAATAGCCCATCATGTAGGTAAAATTGGCTGAAAATTCGTAACTTTGCAGCGCTTTTATCGAATCAAATTTATGGAAAGCTCTAATAAGGGAGCTAATGATGTGTAAACTATGGGATTGCTATTAGAAAAAATCCGTAGCGGTTTCAACTTGCGCTCAACGCTAAAGAGCGATTTGTCGAAACTGGCGGTGCCTATTTTTATTGAAACACTATTGGTAATGACTATCGGTGCTGCCGATACGATAATGCTGTCGCGCCATTCAGATGAGAGTGTGGCAGCAGTAGGCTTGGTCAACCAGATTCTTAACTTCTGTTTTCTGATTTTTGAAGTGATAAACCTCGGCACATCGGTGCTCTGTTCGCAGTATATCGGAGCCGGTATGCGCGACAAGATGGAGCGAGTAGTCGGGGTGTCGTTGATGGTCAACATAGTGTTTGGTGTGGCGGTCAGTCTTGGGTTGTATTTCTTTGCAGAGCCGATATTGATAGCCATGGGGCTGAAAGACCATATGCTGGCAGTTGGCACGAATTATATGGAAATCGTCGGTGGCGGTGCGTTTGTAATGGCTGTAGCGATGACCATGTCGGCTACATTGCGTGCCAACAATAAAGCTTATTATCCGATGTTGGTAATTCTGTTTATCAACATTCTGAATATCTCCGGCAACTATATGCTGATTTTCGGTAAATGTGGTTTCCCCGCATTAGGGGTTGAAGGTGCGGCTATCTCAACAATGTTCTCGCGCACAATTGCCACTATTGCTACGATCGTCATCGTGTTCAAAACAACTGTGCATCATTTCCCAACCGACATTTTCCGTCGCCTGCCGAAAGAGGAATTGGGACGCTTGATGAAGATCGGTTTGCCATCGGCAGGCGAACAGATGTCCTACTCATCGTCGCAGCTGATTATTTCATATTTCATCAACATGTTGGGGATGGAATCGATGGCAACGCGCACATATTGCGTCAACATCGTGATGTTCGGTTATCTGTTTTCGCTTTCGATAGCGCAAGGTGGCGCGATTTGCATCGGTCATCTTGTTGGGGCCGGACGTCAGAATGCGGCGTTTATCCTTGGAAAGTTTGTAATGCGAGTATCGTTGATTATTACGGTTTGCCTATCGGTGTGCATTGCCTTTGGAGGCAATTATATTTTCCATTTGCTGACCGATAATCCGGAGATTATCCACCTTGGGGTAACGGTTCTCTGGATTGATGTGCTGCTCGAGTTTGGCCGTCCTACGAATATCTTTGCGTGCAACGCCTTGCGTGCGGCAGGCGATGTTAATTTCCCGTTCTATGTTGGAGTTGTAGTGCAATGGTCGATTGCCGTTTTGGCGTCGTATTATTGCGGTATTGTTCTTGGCTTCGGGATTATCGGCATGTGGTGGATGTTCACGCTGGATGAAAATATCCGCGGGCTTATCTTTATCCGCCGCTGGCATTCGGGCAAATGGCGCAACAAAGGGTTTACGCTTCAGGCGAAGAACGGCTAAGCCCACGGCTTTGCCGGGGCTGGTATTGCCGGGACTGCAGTCCCGGCCACGGTGGTGAATGAGGCCTCACTTGGAACTTCAAATAGGAACGAACCCGGCCACGGTGGTGGATACAAAACAACAAAAGCGGCTTTTGAGCCGCTTTTGTTGTTTATAGAGGGGGTATTTTAGCTAATTAGATAATTATCAAAATAGGCTAAAAAGGGCCAAGATTAAGAGCTCTAATTAGGGGATAGCTTATTTCTTGGTTTTGCAGGCGCGACGGGGTTTAGCCGGGGCTTTTACTTCAGCAACGGGGGCTTCAGCTTTTGCTGCTTTAGCGTCAGCTTTTGCGGGCTTGGGCTCTTCGGCTTTAGCGGGCTTTTCGCGGAGGAGGTGCTCTTCGTTGAAGTGCTCTTCATCGCGACGGTAGCTTTCAACTTCTTTGTTGAGGGCTTCGATTTCGCGCGACTGGTTGCGGATAGTGGTCAGCAGTGAGTTGAGCTCTTCGTCTTCGATGTTCATCGGGTACTGTTCTTCAACGCGCACGATAAAGTCGGCCAATACGTTCATGTAGTTTGTGAACGCCTGGAACGGGGTCTCGTAGGGCGAGAAGGCAGCGTGGGATGAGCCGTCGGCAAAGTGTTTTGTCGACATATAGAAGAGGTGGTCGGAAGCCTGCAGGCGGCCCCAATCTTGCTTCAGCTGGCGATTTTCGCAAAGGCGAACACGTTCGGCTACGGAGTATAGCTTTTCGAAAGCTTCGTTCTGGAGCTTATTGCCGAGCCATGCAGAGGTGTCGCGAGCTTCGTCGGCCCATGACATGGGGAACGGTACGGAAAGTTCACCGACGGGCTTGAAGGTCTTAACGGCTTCAGAGGGGGTGATAAACTCTACGCCACGTTCGGCTGCGAAGCGAGGCAGAGCTTCGAGGAACTGGAAGATACCTGAATCCTGACGGTGGAATTCGCCGAAGGTTTCGAGGTTCATGAACAGGTTGAAAATCTGTTCTTCCTGAGCGGTGTCGGCAATCCAGCTGATGTATTTGTCGGCGGTCAGGGGGTATTCGTTCCAAGATGTGTTGGAGAAGCGGTCGGTGATATCGTCGGAGAGCTTGTCGTTCTTGAGCAGGAGTTTCAGCTTCGGAGCAGAAGCGGCGGCATAAACGTAGTTGGGCGATTTCCAACCGAGGATGTGCTTGGCGCCTTCGGTGATGCAACCCTTGAAGCCCATAGCGGCCACCTGGGGAGCGATTTCATCGGAGTAAACGAGCTCTGAGTTGCGGAACACCTTCGGAGTCTGGCCGAAAACTTCCTTGATTTTGTCGGTGTGGAGTTTAACCTGAATGCGGAATTCTTCGGGGTCGGTGAGCGAAGCCAGCGAGTGGTCGTAGGTTTCGGCGAGGAATTCAACTTTGCCGGTATCGGCAAGTTTCTTCAGCAGGTCGAGGAATTCGGGCACATACTGCTCGATTTGCTCGAGAGCAACACCGGTGATAGAGATAGCGCAACGGAACGCACCCTTAGTCTCCTCAATCATTCTCAGAAGAGATTCTGCGGCGGGGATGTAGCTGTTGTGGGCTATGCGGCTGATGATGTCGTCGTTGGCGAAATCATCATAGTAGTAGTGGTCGTTACCAATATCGAAGAAGCGATATCTTTTCAGACGGAACGGCTGATGAATCTGAAAATAGAAGCAAATTGCTTTCATTATATTGTGGGAATGATTGGGTTAGTTTTTATGGATGACTTTGTTGTAGATGTCGATAACCTTTTGTCCGGCTTTGTCCCAGGTGATTTGGTTTACTTCTGCCAAGCCGTCTTCGCTGAGCTGGCGATACATTGCCGGATAGGTTACGATGGAGTAGATGGCATCAGCCATTGCGTCAACGTCCCAATAGTCGGTCTTGATAACGTTGTTGAGGATTTCGGCGCAACCGCTTTGCTTGGAGATAATCGACGGAACGCCCATCTGCATTGCCTCGAGAGGGGAGATGCCGAACGGCTCGGATACGGAGGGCATTACGTAGACGTCGGATGCCTTCAGCATTTCGTAGACCTGCTTTCCTTTCTGGAATCCGGGGAAGTGGAAACGGTCGGCGATGCCGCGTTCGGCAGCGAGGGTGATCATCTTATCCATCATGTCGCCCGAACCTGCCATAACGAAGCGTACGTTATGGTTGTTCTTCAGCACTTTTGCAGCTGTTTCAACAAAGTATTCCGGGCCCTTCTGCATGGTGATACGTCCGAGGAAGGTGACAACTTTTTCTTTCGGTTTCTGCACCTGAACGTTGAGGTAGTCTTCGCTCAGCGGAGTTACGGCGTTGTGGACGGTGGTAACTTTCGCGGGGTCGATGCCATATTTCTCGATAACCGTGCGGCGGGTAAGGTTCGACACGGTGATGATATGGTCGGCGTTGAGCATGCCGTCGCGTTCGATGCTGAACACTGTCGGGTTAACGTTGCCACGCGAACGGTCGTAGTCGGTAGCGTGAACGTGGATAACGAGGGGCTTCCCTGTAACCTGCTTGGCGTGGATGCCGGCAGGGTAGGTCAGCCAGTCGTGAGAGTGGATAACGTCGCAGTCAACTGTGCGGGCGATGACGCCGGCAACGATCGAGTAGTTGTTGATTTCCTCGAGGAGGTTGTCGGGATAGCGACCTGAAAATTCCATGCAACCGAGGTCGTTGGTGCGCATGTAGTTGAAGTCGGCGTAGATATGGTCGCGCAGGCGGAAGTAGAGATCGGGGTCGATAAGTTTGCCGATACGGCTCTCTACATATTCGCGGTTAACATCGCGCCAAGCGATAGGGGTCTGCGAGGCGCCGATGATGTGGGCAAAGTGATGGTCTTCGTCGCCGAAGGGCTTCGGAATCACGAAAGTGATATCCATATCGCCACACTCCCACATACCTTTAGTCAGGCCATAGCTGGCGGTACCTAAGCCGCCGAGGATATGAGGGGGAAATTCCCACCCGAACATTAATGCTTTCATATTGAATCGGTGGTTTTAGGAAAGGAACTTTTTGAGAGTATGGATTGTTCGGAGCACTTCCGCAATGTTTGTAGCGTGGGAGATAGCACCACGGTTAGCATAAGGCGGGTTGCCGTCGTAGAGCTGCGATAGCGAGCCGATGCAGCCGTTCGACATATCTTCTTCGAAGCCGATCAGCATGCGGTCGATATAGCTGGCTCCGCTGTGGCCGAATACTTTCAGATAGGTGTCGGCGTAGTAGGCCATCAACCAGGGACGAGCGGGACCGTTGTGGAGGGCGCGTTCGCGTTCTTCGGGTGAACCGAGATAGTTGGGGTGGTAGCCGTAGCTCTTCGGAGATAGTGTGCGCAGCCCTTTCGGGGTGAGCAGTTCGCGAGTTACAACGTCGAGCACACCTTTGCGCTGGCGACGATCGAGCGGCGAGTAGTCCAGACCGGTAGCGATAATCATGTTGGGGCGTACCGATGGGTCGGAATAGTTGCCGTTTACCCAGTCGTAGAGGTAACCATAATCGTTGAGGAAGGTCGGAACGAATGCTTCCTTTGCTTTTTCGGCAACTTCCAACCAGCGACTGCGACGTTCTGCCATTTCGGGATTCTCTTCGGTCAGAGAGGCGGCAAACATCAAGGCGTTATACCAAAGGGCGTTGATTTCAACCAGCAGACCTGTACGTGGCACAACGGGGCGTCCGTCCCATACGGAGTTCATCCATGATGCCGGAACGATGGTGCCATCGGTATAAACCAATCCGCTTTCTTCAACTTGGAGTTTCGGGTGCTTGCCGTCGAGGATGAAGTCGAGCAGGTCGGCAACCAGGGTGGTGTATCTTTCGGCAGCGTCAGCTAAGCCGTAGTTCTTGCCATAGCGCTGAACGGCCCAGATAGCAAACAGGGGAATATCGGGCAGGTCGATGCCGTGGATTTTGGGATCCTCTTCGAGGGTCTCCATATAGTGGCGCAGGGCGTCGCCGCCGGTAGCCATGATGCGTTCGAAGTCGTCGCGGTGGCCGATAGCGATGGTGTTACCGGGGAGCGACATGAAGGTGTTTCGCGCAAGAATTTTGCCCCAAGGATAACCTGAAAGCATATATTCTTTGTCGCCATCTTTAAGGTAAAGCTGCTTTGCGGAGTTCTTCAAACAGTTGAAGAAGCTGGTGCGAGCAGTGCGGGAGGCGATTTCGGCGTCATACATGCTCTTAAGCGAGCGGGTATTGACTTCGTTTAGGCCAGCTGAGAAGATGATAGATTCACCTTTCTTGATATTAACTTGGAAATAGCCTGGCACCCAGAGGTCTTCGCAGTAGGGAACGCCGCGGTCCATATCCTTAACATATTCGATGTTGTTATACCAATGCGGATCGTAGACAAATTCCGGTTTGCGGGTAAATTGCATGTA
>CAZKYD010000059.1:0-14982 GCA_964556875.1 uncultured Alistipes sp. | reverse complement strand
ATGGGCCTTTTCGATTTCATCAAACAGGACTACCGAGTAAGGTTTACGACGAACAGCCTCTGTAAGCTGGCCACCTTCGTCATAACCAACATATCCCGGAGGCGCACCGACCAAACGGCTGACCGAGTGTTTCTCCTGATACTCGCTCATATCGATACGGGTCATCATGTTCTCATCATCGAACAGATATTCGGCAAGGGCCTTTGCAAGTTCGGTCTTACCAACACCGGTGGTGCCCAAGAAGATAAATGAGCCGATAGGACGACGCGGGTCATTCAACCCGGCACGCGATCTACGGACGGCATCGGCGATAGCCGAAATAGCTTCGTCCTGACCGACAACACGTTTATGCAGCTCATCTTCAAGATGTAGCAGCTTATCCTTTTCGCTCTGGACCATCTTATTTACAGGTATTCCGGTCCAACGCGAAACGACATCAGCGATATCTTCCGAGTCGACTTCCTCTTTAATCAAAGCTTTTTCGCCCTGCATCACCTTCAGCTGAGCTTGGATATCTTTGTTTTCCTGCTCTTTCTGCTGGATACGCGAGTAACGGATTTCAGCAACCTTTGCATAGTCGCCTTCACGTTCGGCTCGATCAGCTTCAAAGTTGAACTGCTCAATGTCTATCTTGTTTTGCTGAATCTTGTTGATAAGCTCCTTTTCAGCCTTCCATTTAGCGGTAAACTCCTTCTCCTCTTCACGTAGCTGGGCAAGGTCTTTCTCGATTTCCTTAACCTGGGCATCGTTTCCTTCGCGCTTGATAGCCTCACGCTCAATCTCCTTCTGAGCTATCATTCGAGATATCTCATCAAGAGCTTGCGGCACAGAGTCTATTTCCAAGCGCAATTTTGATGCCGCTTCATCGATAAGGTCGATCGCCTTATCAGGGAGGAAACGATCGGTAATATAACGTTCAGAAAGAGTTACAGCGGCGATAATCGCTTCGTCACGGATACGCACCTTATGATGGTTCTCGTAACGTTCCTTCAGGCCTCGCAAGATAGCGATTGCCGAAGCCTCGTCAGGTTCATCTACCATCACCTTCTGGAATCGACGTTCAAGCGCCTTATCCTTTTCGAAGTATTTCTGATATTCATCGAGCGTTGTCGCACCGATTGAACGCAATTCACCTCGAGCCAATGCCGGCTTAAGGATATTGGCTGCATCCATAGCGCCCTCCCCTTTTCCGGCACCTACAAGGGTGTGGATTTCATCAATAAAGAGGATAATCTCGCCGTCGCTCTGAGTTACCTCATTTACGATAGCCTTCAGTCGTTCCTCAAATTCGCCTTTATATTTTGCACCGGCAATCAGTGCGCCCATATCCAGCGAGAAAATCTGCTTGCTACGAAGATTTTCAGGAACGTCACCTCGAACAATACGCTGAGCCAGCCCTTCTGCAATAGCGGTTTTACCGGTACCCGGCTCACCAATCAGCATCGGGTTATTCTTAGTTCTACGGCTAAGAATCTGTAGCACTCTACGTATTTCATCGTCACGTCCGATTACAGGGTCGAGTTTTCCGGCTCTCGCACGTTCATTCAGGTTGATGGCAAACTTGTTAAGCGCATTATAGGTATCTTCAGCCGACTGGTCGGTTGCCGTCTTACCTTTACGCAGCTCATTGATAGCCTCGGTCAGCTCTTTTTCGCTAAGGCCGGAGTCCTTCAGAATTGTTGAAGCCGGAGAATTGACTTCAAACAGCGCTAAGAGCATTGCTTCCAAGGTGACATATTCATCGCCACGCTTGTGCGCAATGTCGAGCGACTTTTGCAGGACATCGTTTGTTGAACGGCTAAGGTAGGGTTCGCTACCTGTAACCTTCGGCAACGTTGCTATTTCCTTGTCGACTTGCTGAGCAATTAGCTGAGCGTTAGCGCCGACTTTCTGGAAAATAAACTTTACGAGGGATTCCCCCTCAAGCATGATGGCTTTCAACAGATGGACAGGTTCGATTTGCTGCTGTCCGGCTCCACGCGTAAGCTCCAGAGCCTTCTGGATAGCCTCTTGCGACTTAATGGTGAAACTATTGAAATTCATATCTTAAGTGATTTTGTTTTTCGTAATTATGTCGCATCCCCCGGAAGGGGTGATGCTGTGTCAGTTTTCGCAATCACTTAAGAAACAAACTCCGTGCCATCGCTGTTCATTTAACAGTAATTAACAGCTGTGGCACGGAGTTATACTTTTATATATCGCTTTATTTCAGCGTATTATCTATCAAAGAAGGGCGACTTTGACGAGGCAGAGATAGGTATGCCAAAATATTGACTACAACCGGGGAGCAGGTTCATGCGCTCTGCAGCCATACCTACGGAGAACATCACACGTGTGTCTACGCGCTCATCAGCAGCGGTGGCTACTGCCGAACCGATAGCGATACCAACATCAGTAGAGTTGAAAGCGCATGGCACATTGGCAGGTTTGTCAGCACACGACGGGAATCCGCAATGGCCGCAATTGAGGCCCATGAGCTGCGCACGTGTAGCTATAATCAGCACACAATCAGCCTTTAAGATATTTCCACCATCACGCAGATAGACCGGGCGGCCGGTCTCCTCGTGAAGCTGCATCATAATGTCGGAAAGGCGCTTGATGTCGTCACCTGTCAGTAAGCAACATTCGATAATGTCAACCCCCTTTGCTTTCGGAGCGGTGCGAGCGGCTGTCAGCATTTTGCGACCGGCCTCAATAACGCGTTCTGAACGCGATGATCTTTCTTCTATAATCATGGCATAAATGTAAAAACATGTGGGAGCACAGTAGCTGTACCCCCACATTTATAGTTTAGCGAATAAATTAATCAATAATCAGCATAGCGTCGCCGTATGCGCCAAACTGGTAGCCTTCTTTTACAGCGACATCGTAAGCCTTCATTACCACGTCGTAGCCACCAAATGCGCAGACCATCATCAACATGGTTGAGTAAGGCATATGGAAGCCGGTGATGAGCGACGAGCTTACGGTGAAGTCGTAGGGTGGGAAGATGAACTTATTGGTCCAGCCGGTGTAGGTCTTCATATGCCCCCCCATGCTGACAGCACTTGCGATACCACGCAAGGTTGAAGTACCGACGGCACAAACCTGTTTTCCCTTATCCTTAGCGGCATTGACAATGTTGACCAGTTCGTCATTAACAGCCATATCTTCCGAGTCCATGCGATGCTTGGTAAGATCCTCAACATCGATTTCACGGAATGCGCCGAGACCGCAGTGAACCGTCAGGAAACCCTGTTCAACGCCCTTGATTTCGAGGCGTTTCAGCAGCTCACGGCTGAAATGCATACCTGCCGACGGAGCTACAACAGCGCCCTCATTGCGAGCGAAGATTGTTTGATAAGCTTCAACATCATCTTCGGTCGGTTCGCGCTTGATATACTCGGGCAACGGAGTCTGACCCAGAGCATATAAGGCTTCTTTGAATTCATCGTGCGGACCGTCGTAGAGGAAACGCAGTGTACGGCCACGCGATGTGGTATTGTCGATTACTTCGGCAACCATCGACTCATCTTCGCCGAAGTAGAGTTTGTTGCCAATACGGATTTTACGAGCCGGTTCAACAAGCACATCCCAGAGTTTATGCTCCGGATTCAGTTCGCGAAGCAAGAACACCTCGATTTTAGCACCGGTCTTCTCCTTGTTGCCATACAGACGAGCGGGGAACACCTTGGTGTCGTTGAACACCATCACATCTCCATCGTTGAAGTATTGTAGAACATCTTTGAATTCTTTGTGCTCAATTTCACCGGTTTGACGATGAACAACCATCAAGCGACACTCGTCGCGATGTAGCGCAGGAGTCTGAGCGATAAGGTTCTCGGGAAGCTTGAATTTAAACTGTGAAAGTTTCATGAGGTTGTGGGATATTATGTTGTGTGGTGTATACGTTCTTGATATGTTAATATATCTCGTTTATCAACGGCGTAGGTGCGCTCTTGGGCGATATATTCGCCGGGAGGGATAATCAGCGGGTCTTTTCCATCAGGCATCGCAACCGTTATTTCCGATTTAAAGATATCAGCTACGGCATCCTCGATTTGCAGACATTCGTCAATCGAATAATCGCCTACACGCGTTCGCCTTAAGCCAATGAGGTGTGCACCCGATTTTAACGCTTCACCAATATCACGAGCCAAGGCTCTGATATATGTTCCTTTTGAGCAGACGATTCTCAAAGTCAGCGTCATCTTTTCGGGATCGAAATTGAGGACTTCTATCAAGTCAATAACAAGTATCTTCGGTTTTAGTTCAACCGTTTCGCCTCCACGAGCCATTTTATATGCTCGTTTGCCATCAACTTTACAAGCTGAATAAGCAGGAGGCACCTGACTGATAGTGCCTACAAAGCCGGGAATTACAGAGTCAACAAGCTCGCGCGAGATATGCTCTGTTGGGTATGTAGCATCAACGGGGGTTTCCAAGTCGAACGAAGGAGTGGTTGAGCCTAACTGTAGCTCGGCTACATATTCTTTCACCCCCGATTGCAAGCGGTCAATCTCCTTTGTAGCTTTTCCTAAGCAAAGAATCATGACGCCGGAAGCCAAGGGATCAAGTGTGCCGGCATGGCCTACCTTCAACTTTTTCACACCGTGGTGGCGCACACGCGAGAGCAACGCTCCGCGCAGTTTCTTAACTACGTGGAACGACGACCAGCCTAACGGCTTGTCGACAGCCCAAATCTTCCCTTCGCTAAGGTCGATATGGCCACATGTATGTTGACGTTCGTTGTTCAATATCAAAGAATTATCTTGTGTGTGTATTTCCTACTATTATTAAAGGTAGATTTACCAGCAGATGCAAATTATGCCGACTATTACGCAATAAACTGAGAACCAAATCAGCTTGCCGCGTTTTACGATTTCAAGCATCCACTTGCACGCCAAACAGCCTGAAATAAATGCTGCGATAAAGCCCACCAGTAACGGAAGGAAGCCGAGAGCAGCTTCTGCTTCTGGAGCTTTCAGCATCTTCAGAAAATCAAGGAGCGCTTCGCCGAGAATCGGAATTACTACCATAAAGAAGGAGAACTGCGCTACTTGTTCGCGCTTATTCCCTATGATAATACCGGTAGCGATTGTTGTGCCGGAACGACTTAAGCCGGGAAGCACAGCGATTGCTTGGCTGCAACCGATAATAAAGGCATCTAACCAAGAGATATTGCGACCGGTCGAAGCACCAGTGTTGCCGTTTGGCAAAGCCACACGGTTTGATTTCGAGCGCAGGCCGGTAAAATATGCAAAGGCAAGCAATGTTGCAGTAACACAAAGGCAGATACCTATCACACGAAGGTTATTTCCACCCTCATCACTGACCCCAAAGAACTGCTCAACTTGGTCTTTAAAGAGAACACCGACAATCGCTACCGGAATGCACGAAAGCAATATCTTCCATACATAGCGACTGTTTTCATCGTTACGGAAAGTAAAGAATGATGTGCATAATGGCACGAATTCACGCCATAACACAACTAAGGTCGATAGAACGGTAGCAACATGGAGCACTACATTCAACTGCAGAGCATCCTCACCGGGGAGATCAAGACCGAGAATCTGTCGGCAGATTTCGATATGACCGCTGGAACTAATCGGCAGATATTCTGCCAAACCTTGAACTAAGCCAAGAATCAACGCTTGTAACCAATCCATTCTTATGCTTATTTCTTAGATTCGGGATAACGGATTATTGCGTATATCATGCCAAGGAAACCCAGGAAAGCGATGGTCGGACCGATAACAACGCGACGTACACTAAAAATATCCGGATTGAAAGCTTCTTCTGTTGAGCTACCGCCTAACATTAACAGAAAGCCTAAAATAATCACGGCTACGGCGATCGCCATCAGTCGGAAGTTTCGTTTTCCCAATGGGAATTGCGATTCGGCTTCTTTTTGCAGTCCGCTATCAGCAGGAGTTGCTCCCGGCTGCTTTACGGAAGCCGATGCGGGTGTATTCTGTGTTTTTACCATGCGGGTAATTTCAGTTATAAATTTTCAATTTTTATGTAGCCGATAAGCTACTCAAACATATCATCGTAATTGGCATGCAGATATCTGTTGGTAGCAAAAAATGCAGCCACTGCACAAATTGCCATTCCCAATATCAACACACCACCGAATATTGCAGCTACTGCTCCCCAGGGGAGAAGCGACTCTATCGCCGGATCCCAATTCTTACCCCATCCAATCAGCGCGGCAAGCAATCCGGAGGCTATGATTCCGGCAATTACGCCCTGCACCAGATTTGACAGGATGAACGGTCGACGTATGAATCCCGGTGTAGCTCCAACGAGTTTCATAGTATGAATAATGAACCTACGGGAATAAACGGTCAGACGAACTGTGTTGTTTATCAACACGAATGATATTAACAGCAATGCGGCTGCAATTACCAGCATTACTGTGTTAAACATACGAGCATTTCTTGTTAGATTTTCAAGCATATCGGTATTTACCGATACCTCGTCTACCCCCTTGTAATGGCTCCATTGATTTACCAATCGATCTATACTATCAACATTCGCCCAATTTTTCTTAACGCGAATGTCTATCACAGGGGAATAAGGATTCACTCCAAGCATCTCTACCAAATCTGAACCTTCGCTCCCAGCCTCCTCTTTCAGCACATCTTCCGATGAAAGATATTTGTATTCGGAAACATAAGGGGCTCCGGCGCATTTCTGTCGTAATGCTGAAATATCTTCAGCAGCAACCGAGTCGCAGAGTACTACTGTGAAACCCATTTTCTCTTTCAGCTCCCTATCCAGGGTGCCGAAAGTCATATTTATAGCGGCCACAAGTCCGAGGATGAACAAAACAAGGGTCACACTTATGGTCGAGGTGACCCTATCACCCATCCCGGCTATGCGGGATTTATTCTTTTTATCCATAATTTCCGTGCAAAATTACAACATCCACACCCCCTTTGTCAAGAGTAAAGCATTCTTTTTATAATTAAAATTCCTAAAAAGATGCGTTTTATCGACAAATTTGCTGTGGATATATGAATTTGCCCTATTCTGCGAGGTCGCAGATTAATGTAGCTGATGATGAATCGCGTACAACAACCTTTACAAAATCACCTACCTTAAAGTTTCCACGTGGGAACACACAGGTCTTATTTTGCTGCGTACGTCCTACCCATTGGTCGGTGCTGCGTTTTGAAACGCCTTCTACGAGCACTTCAAATTCCTTGCCGATATCTCTGCGGTTCGACTCGGCTGACAAGCGATTCTGAAGAGCAATCATGCGGTTAAGACGCTCGATTTTCACATCTTCAGGGACGTTGTCAGGCATGGTACGCGCTGCCAAGGTGCCCGGACGTTCCGAGTACTTAAACATAAATGATGAATCAAACTGCGCTTCCTCCATGAGCGAAAGTGTCTGCTGGAAATCCTCTTCGGTTTCATCATGGAAACCGGTGAAGAGGTCAGACGACAATCCGCAATCAGGGATACGGCTGCGAATTGCTGCTACCCTATCCATATACCATTCACGGGTATATTTGCGGTTCATAGCCTTCAGCACACTGTTTGAGCCTGACTGTACAGGCAGATGGATATGGTTACAGAGATTCGGATATTTCGCGATGATATCAATGGTCTTGTCGCTCATATCCTTCGGGTGAGAGGTGGTAAAGCGCACACGCATATCAGGCGCTGCCAATGCCACGAGCTCCAACAGACGCGGGAAATCTACAACGCTCTCCCCTTCTGCGGCATATTTCGCAGCTTCTTCACCTTCATAGCGATAAGAGTTGACATTCTGGCCCAGCAGAGTAACCTCCTTGAAACCACGAGCACGCAGGTCGGCAACTTCATTCAAGATGCTACCGGCTTCACGGCTACGTTCTCGGCCGCGGGTATAGGGCACAATACAATAGGAGCAGAAATTGTTGCAGCCTCGCATGATGCTAACGAAGCCACTCACACGGTTACCGGTGATTCGCGACGGAATTACATCGCGATAGGTTTCTGTTGTGCTAAGCTCGACATTAATAGCCTTCTGGCCGGCCTCAACGGCGGCAAACAGGTTCGGCAGATCCATATAAGCATCCGGACCGGCTACGAGGTCAACGCCATGGTTTTGAATCAGATTATCCTTTACGCGCTCAGCCATACAGCCAATCACACCCAAAATCAGCTTGCCATGCTTTTTACGGCGCAACGAAGCCAGATATTGCAAGCGATTTACGATTTTCTGCTCGGCATTATCGCGAATGGAACATGTATTCAGCAAGATTGCATCAGCTTCCTCAGGGGTCTTAGCTTCTTCATAGCCGTTCACACCCAAAATCGAAGCAACAACTTCGCTATCGGCTACATTCATCTGACAGCCATAGGTCTCTATAAATAGTTTTTTAACGCTATCCATCTTAATATTAGGAAATTAGTGTTAAAATTCCGGTCGCTATGCCGAAAAACACTAAAATAAATTTGTCTTATTTGCTCAAATAGCTTATTTTTGCGCAAAATTACAAAAAAAATACCTAAAATCAATCATGGCATACGAATTTATCTCGGCAGAACAAGCTGCCGGAATGATACAAAACGGCGATACATTAGGCCTATCCGGCTTTACTGCTCCCGGTAACCCCAAAAAAATTACTGAAGCTATTGCCTTGAAAGCTGCTCGCGAACATGAACAAGGTCGCGAGTTTAAAGTAAACATCTTCACTGGTGCTTCAACTAATGACCATGTCGACGGAATCCTGTCGCGCAATAACGCTATCAACATGCGTGCGCCTTACCAGAACACCCCCGACCTGCGCAAACGCATTAATGCTCACGACACTCACTACTTTGACCGCCACCTATCGGAAATGGCACAGGAAGTGCGTTACGGCTTCTATGGCGATGTGGACTACGCCATCATCGAAGCTGCCGCTATCGACGAAACCGGCGAAGTGCTGCTCGGTTGCGGTGTCGGAAATATCCCCACATATGCTCCGCGTGCAAAGAAAATCTTCATTGAACTTAACGAAGCGCTCCCCCAGGCTTTATTCGGGATGCACGACATATACCTCCCCGCAGATCCCCCCTATCGTCGCGAAATCCCCATTTACTCTCCGAAAGATCATGTTGGCCGTCCTACCCTGAAAATCGATCCGTCGAAAGTTGTAGGTATCGTTCGCACCAACGCGCTCGACGGCGTGAAAGCCTTCACAAAGCCTGATGCCGTATCCGAAAAAATCGGTGCGAATGTCGTTAACTTCCTTGTAAATGAATATCGCAAGGGACGCATCCCCAAGGAATTCCTTCCCCTCCAGAGCGGTGTGGGCAACGTTGCAAATGCCGTGCTCAACTACCTCAGCATGGACAAGGAGCTTCCTAACTTCATGATGTACACCGAAGTAGTACAAGACTCCGTACTTGAACTGCTACGCCTCGGCAAGTGTACATTCGCCAGCACATGCTCAATGACCTTCTCCGATGAAGTAGAAAGCCAGCTGTTCGCAGATATGGACTTCTTCCACGATAAAATCGTGCTTCGTCCGGCAGAAATCTCAAATAACCCCGAAGTTATTCGTCGACTCGGCGTAATCGCTATGAATACCGCCCTCGAAGCCGACATCTTCGGTAACGTAAACTCAACCCACGTTCTCGGCACACGCATGATGAACGGCATCGGCGGTTCGGGCGACTTTACCCGCAACGGCTACATTTCAATCTTCTCCTGCCCGTCAATCACGAAGGAGGGCTTGATCAGCAACATCGTGCCTCACGTTGCGCACGCCGACCATTCAGAGCACTCTGTAGACGTAATTATTACCGATCAAGGTATCGCCGACCTACGTGCCAAAGACCCCGTACAGCGCGCTGAAACAATCATCGAAAATTGCGCTCACCCGATGTACCGCGATCTACTTAGAGACTATCTTAAGATGGGTAAAGGCGGTCAAACTCCCGCTACCCTCAACGCCGCATTCGCCTTCCACACTACATTCTCGGAAACAGGCGATATGCGCAAAGTCGACTTCTCTAAATACATCTAAATCGCATATCGCGATTTAGAGCCCAACCTCATAACCAGGGACGTGGTGGATAAGCCTCCTTCAGCGAGGCTTATGCGCCACGTCCCTGAAGTGGTTAATCAAAAATATTCTATATGAAAACAGCAGTCATTCGTCAGAAACTAAAACCGTTAATCTTACCCCTATCAATGATTTTCGGCGTTGTTTTCCACGAATACATCCACTACATCGCGTTTCTCTCGCCGTATTTAATCTTCGTAATGCTCTTGATTACATACTGTAAAGTAGAACCAAGAGACTTCAAAGTGGGGCCCTATATTTGGTGGCTCCTCGCAGTACAAATTTTAGGTGCACTAGGCGTTTATTTTGCTATCCGTCCGTTTAGTCAGGAACTTGCAGAAGGTGCATTTATCTGCATATTCTGTCCGACCGCCACAGCTGCCCCGGTAATTACCGGAATGCTCGGAGGCTCAATCTCAAAGGTAGCAACCTACTCGCTCTTTAGCCATCTATGCGTTGCCATCCTAACTCCCCCACTACTTTCCTACATGGAGCCGGGCTCAGCAATTTCATTTTTAGACTCACTGGTCCGCATCGGCCGAACAGTTGTGCCACTAATTTTAGGCCCATTAGCCCTGGCATTTATCCTGCGCGCAATCGCCCCGAAAGTACATCACGCCATCGCCACACGCCAGAGCCTCTCATTCTATATTTGGGCATTAGCATTACTAATCGTAGTTGGCAACTCCATCAGCCAACAGATTCACTTATATTTTGAAAAGCTACAGACCGGCGTGAACATCCTCCCCGACATCATCTGGCTCGCTGTAATTTCGCTCATTATCTGCATCTCCCTTTTCGCTACCGGCCGACTGATCGGTGGGAAATTCGGTGATAAAATCTCCGGTGCGCAGAGCCTTGGGCAGAAAAACACCGTGCTTGCCATCTGGCTTGCAGCTACTTATATCTCGCCACTGGTTTCAGCCGCTCCGGCAGCATATGTAGCATGGCACAATACCGTAAATTCATATCAGATTTACCTTCACGAACGTCGCCAAAAGCAGTCAGCCTCTCAAGCTGCCGAGAAATCAAAGAAATAGCAATAAATCCTCAAATAAAAGCAACAAAAGGAGTAACTTTTCTGCCGTTGAGTTGTTATTCAATTATAACCTCAACATTAACCAGATTTTATAGTAAAGAATGGAAAGTATGTTTCAGACATTGATGGAGATACCTCTTTTTAAAGGGGTATCCTACCAGAAATTATCCGAAATCATCGGTAAACACCGCTTTCATTTCATGAAATTCTCCGACGGCGAAACCATTATATCTGCCGATGATCCTTGCACACACCTCTCTACCCTTATATCCGGCAAGGCTCGAGTAACCACAACCTGCGCTAACCGCCAAGTTCATATTAGCCAAACAATCCAAGCTCCGGAAATTATCGCTCCGGAGTTCTTCTTTGGACCGCAAACTCGCTATCCGGCAACAATCACAGCGATAGGAACTTGCGGTGTTATGCAACTCGACAAAAAAGATTATACCGAAATCCTCAAATCCGACTCGATCTTCTTATTCAACTTCCTCAACATTCTATCCCTGAAAGGACAGCTGTCAACCAATGGCGTTCTATTTCTAACTTCCGGCGACCTCCGCAAGCGTATTGCCTATTGGATTATCGCACTGACCCAGCGCAACGCTATGGAGATAACGCTGGAAACAGATCAAGGCGAGCTTTGCGACGTTTTAGGCGTTACGCGTCAAGCCCTGGCATCAACTCTTGCCGATATGAAAGCTGAAGGCTTGCTTGACTACACCGCCAACAAAATCGAAATCAACGATCGTCGCCAACTCTCCGAATTCCTTTACAAATAACACGCCAGCCAATATATAAAATCCGGATTGTACCGCTATTTTCAGCGGTTTATAGATACAAAATAGCTATAATATTTCTATACCGGCGTTTATATTCCTCTATATTCCCAAAATCGTATATATCTGATTTTCAATATAGATATGCCAATATCTCCCTATATTAATCTATATTCAACCAATATGGTAGGCAAAAACTCTTGACAGACAACAAAATCTGTTCTAATTTTGCAATGTGAAATTTATTCAGGGCGCTCGAATTTTCGAGCATTCCTACATAGAAGGAATAAAGACTAAAAGACAACAGGATTTGTTTGATTTATTTAAAGGAATTAGTTTTTAGGGTTAGTATTAACAATTAGGAATTTATCCTAAATTTATACTGAAAAAGATAATAATCGTGTTTTATGTTAGGTTTGTTAATCCTTAAGCAAGATTAAGCAAGATTGCTAAGGTAACAAAAACTTAAAGGGCTGGTCCGCGAGGGTCGGCCCTTAGTTATATCGTCAGCCCTTTAGTTATGTAGTCGGCACTTTAGTTATATCTAAAAATACGGCTGGAAGCTGAACCAAAAGTCACAGAGCAGCGTTTATCCTGCAAATAATTCTGAGTAACAACCAAAATTCAAGAGTGATGAGAAAACAACTATTCCTGGCCGCCTCTGCCATGGCTTGCGGAGCGCTGGCTACCTTCTCAACAAAAGCTCAGTCTACGTATATTGTCGAGGAGGAATCTATTACCCCTGTAACCCTCGTAAACTGTAAGACTAACTACGCCGTCAACGGATATAATAACTGGTTTATCCAAGTCGGAGCCGGCATTAGTCTCCCCTTATTTGAGAATTACAAGCCCTCAGGCGATGCCGAGCGCCACGTTACCGCTACCTACAACGGGGCCATTGGTCGATGGTTCTCACCCTATTTAGCCGTTCGCGGTAGCGGTTATATCGGCAATTGGCATTGGGACAATGAATCGTTATCCAGCGCGAAGTTCGTGAACGTGAACGTAGATTTAATGTGGGATATGTGCAACTCTTTCGGAGGCGTAAATCCCGACAGGCCTGTTAGTGTTATCCCGTTTGTAGGAGTTGGCGGCACATATGTTTGGGACATACATTCAAGTGGCACCAATGTAGAACGCCCGGGAGAATCGGTTCATCGCAGTTGGGCACTGCCCGTCTCGGCAGGTATTCAATTCCGCATGCGACTATGCAGCTATTGCGATTTCTTTCTTGAAGGACGTGCATCGTTCTATGGCGACAATGTAAATGGTGCAGCTATCGATGCCCCTATCGACATAAATTTTCAGGCTATAGGTGGACTTTCTATCAATCTTGGGCCACGAAAATATCAAGCTTACAGCAAATGTAGCGACCAAGCCCGCATTAAGTCGCTAAACAACCAAGTTAATGCCCTGCGTGCCGACCTGGCAGCCACAGCCGCAGCCCTCGCTGTTGCGCAATCCCAACTCCCCTGCCCCGAAGTTGTCGAGCAAGATTTCACCACAATGCCCGGAGCTGCTCCTCTCATGTCAACAGTGAGGTTTACAATTAACTCAGCCACAATCTCCGACGAAGAAATGGTCAACGTATATAACACTGCGCAATATCTTATGGAAAATCCCGACGTAAACGTTCTGATTGTAGGCTATGCAGACAAAGACACCGGCACAGCCACTTACAATCTGGAGCTGTCAAGACGCAGAGCTAAAGCCGTATTCAACGCCCTGACCGACATTTACGGGATAAACCCATCGCGCCTGACCATTGACGCACAAGGTAGCTCGCAGCAGCCCTATGCCACCAACAATTGGAATCGTATCGTAATTTTCGTACCGGCCTATTAACTCACACTCCATAACTATTCGATATATATAGAAAGCTCTCAACGCCATCAAAGGCGCTGAGAGCTTCATTTTTTTGTCTTTTCAATAATATCTATCTAAAAAGCCATATCGTTGAAAATGCGATCTTTCAGTTTTTCGGCATGCTTGCGATAATCTTTGCTATGCAAGTACTCTTCTATGACCGTAGCGTGCTTCAAATTATGCATATCAGTGCCGATAAAGTCGATCATATCGTGCTCCAGCAGGTATTCAGCCATTTGCTTAATCGGCTTACCATAATTGCCTGCCAACGACAACAGATTCACCTGGAAAAGCGTTCCGGCATCGTGGAGCTGATGATAGCGATCCTTCTTCGGGAAATAATAAAGATACCGCTCAGGATGCGCCAGAATCGGTTTATAACCTTTCAGTTTCAAATCGAAAAGCAGATTGTCGATATTCCACGCCTCCTGTATAAACGAATTTTCCACCAACAAATAATTATTGGGGAACGGCATTATCAGCCCCTTACCTAATTGAGCATGGAAAAATCCATCCATACGATATTCGGCTGAATGATGTAGCTCAATATCAATCCCTCGACTCTCTACTTCAGCCTTCAGCTTGCCGAACGCTTCAGAGATGATCTCGGGCGTATTTTCGAATGTATCTTGAGTTACATGAGGCGTTGCAAATATGCGGGTAATCCCCCACTCTTTCTCATGCGCAACGAGGTCCGCACCGCCTTCAGCAGTACGCTGGCCATCGTCAATACCGGGGACTATATGGCAATGTATATCGGTGTGAAAGAAAAGTTCCGGTTTCTCAGCCTCTTTTTTTCTAAAGAAATTAAACATTAGTCAATATTAAATTTCAACTATTGCTTTACGTAAATTTCAACTATTGCTTTACGCAATTTTGTCAATTCGAGACACGCAAACCATAACGATATTTTATAGTTTTGCAATTGCAAAGATAAGGAGAATTTCCGAAAATAGAATCATATTCAAGCTATTTTTCCTCAAATGTATTGATTATTCAAAAAAAATCATTAAGTTTGCATATAGTTTTGTACCATAAAGAGCTATCAACTATGGATAAGAAGTTAAAAATCAGAGACTTAACTCTACGCGATGGTCAACAATCGCTGTTTGCCACTCGTCTGAAACAACAAGACATCGACCCGTTGCTCCCTCTCTATAAGGATGCAGGTTTCTACATCATGGAAGTATGGGGTGGTGCAGTACCCGATTCAGTGATGCGTTATCTCGACGAATCTCCCTGGAAACGTCTACGCTCATATTCTGAAACC
>CAZKYD010000058.1:0-15270 GCA_964556875.1 uncultured Alistipes sp. | reverse complement strand
CGGCGGAAAGAGGTTTTGGGGTAAATATAAAGATTTTTTTGCTTTAATTTGTGAATGACAGACTTTTCCGCTATTTTTGTAGAACTATTTTGCGGAACTATATCCCGCTGTTAGATTTTAATATAAAGCCATGCTTAAAAACTTCTTCATCTCAATGCTCGGAGCGATTGCCGGGTTTTGGATTTCTCTGATGCTTTTCTTTGTTGTCGGACTGGTAATGATTATCGGTACGGCTGCATCAACGATAATGAATGCATCTTCGGTCGTTTCTGTAGAAAAAGGGACGATCTTAAAGATATGCCTTGATTCGAGAATCGAGGAACGCACTACGGCCCGCGGACTGCAGCAAATAATCGACAATGGGCCGGAGTCGCAGACATTGGAGAGTATCCTGCGCGCTATCGCAGCAGCAAAGGATGATGATAGAATCGAAGGCATTTATCTGAAATGTGAAGGCTCGGCCTCGGGCGTTGCTACTCGTCAGGCTATCTACAACGCCTTGATGGATTTTAAGCAGTCTAACAAATGGATTCTCGCTTATGGCGACAGCTTTTCGCAGGGCGACTATTATCTGGCATCATGCGCCGACTATCTCTACCTGAATCCCGCCGGAGCGGTAGATGTTAGAGGCCTTGCAACTTCGATACCATTCTTCAAAGGGCTGTTGGAAAAGGCCGGGGTAGAGGTGCAGGTGTTCAAAGTCGGCACCTATAAGAGCGCCGTTGAGCCCTATATCCTCGACAATATGAGCGATGCTAATCGCGAAATGACCCAGATGTTTCTCTCTAATCTCTGGGGCGATCTTGCCAAGGGTATAGCTGAGAATCGTAAAGTTGACGTGGCTATCGTAAATCAGTGGGCCGACTCGTTGGTAGCTTTCGAAGCACCGAAGTCGCTTGTCGACCTGAAAATCGTTGATGCTCTGAAGTATATCGACGAAGTGAAAGACAAACTGAAAGAGCTTACCAAGGTAAAAGAAGATGACAATCTGAAGATTGTTGACTACGCTGAATATCTCGCCGATGCGAAAGTCCCCAACGAACAGAAATCTAAGAACAAGATTGCCGTTTACTATGCAGTTGGCGACATCACCGACAACGGCTCTACAGGCATTACCGCTGAGCAGGTAGTCCCCGACATCTTGAAGCTTGCAGAGGATGACGACATTCAGGCATTAGTGCTCAGAGTAAACTCCGGCGGCGGTTCGGCCTTCGCCTCGGAGCAGATTTGGCATGCCTTGGAAGTGTTCAAATCAAAAGGAAAGAAATTTTACGTTTCGATGGGCGATTATGCTGCATCGGGCGGTTATTATATCTCATGCGGCGCGGAGCAAATTTTTGCTGAGCCGACAACGCTGACCGGCTCAATCGGTATTTTTGGTATGATTCCGTGTGCGAAAGAGCTGTTTAACGACAAGCTTGGCGTCAACTTCGGAATTGTTAGCACCAACGCCAATAGTGCATTCCCCGGTATTGTCGACCCGGCAACCCCCTATCAGGCTCAGCGGATGCAGGGCGCTATCAACCGCGGTTATGAACTGTTCACCTCGCGCTGTGCCGAAGGACGCCGTCTCCCGCAGGATTCAATTAAGGCCATCGGCGAAGGTCGCGTTTGGGACGGTCGCACCGCCCAAAAGCTTGGCTTGGTTGATCAGTTAGGAGGCTTGCAGGCCTGCGTTCAGGCTCTTGCTGATAAGATGGGATATAAGAAATATCAAGTTGTAAGTTACCCCGAAATAAATAAATCATTCTGGGATTTCGTTGCAGAGATGCCAACACAGATGAAGGCCAAAGCGATCCGTGAGGAGCTCGGCGCCTCTTATCCGATGTATATGGAGCTGAAACGGCTCGAGAACCTCGACCCGATTCAGGCGCGCATGATTCTGGTAAATATCAACTAATAGTTAACCAATACAATTGACTAAGAACCGACTCATATCCAACTTCCTGTTGCTCCCCATGTCGAAGATCTACGGCTTGGGGGTAGGGATTCGCAACCTTATGTTCAAATGGCACATCCTGAAGGAACGTGAATTTGACGTACCGGTTGTTGTGGTCGGAAATCTCGCCGTGGGCGGCACCGGAAAGACCCCTCACGTTGAATATATTATCGACCTATTAAAATTCAAGTATCACATCGGAATGATATCGCGCGGCTACAAGCGAAAGACCAAGGGATTTGTGCTTGCAACCCGGCGGTCAACCCCCTTGGATATCGGCGATGAACCGTATCAGGTCTATCAGAAATTCTGTCGCGACATCTCGGTAGCTGTCTGCGAGGATCGTTGTGCCGGTATCGAGGAACTGCTACGTATCGATCCGAAAATCAACTTGATAGTCCTTGACGATGCGTTTCAGCATCGCTATGTAAAGCCTACGGTCTCAATCCTGCTGACCGATTTCAATGCCCCGATTTTCGAGGATTCTTTGCTTCCCTACGGCCGATTGCGTGAGCCGAAGAGCGGAGTGTATCGCGCTGATATGGTAGTGGTTACGAAATGTCCCGAGCAGCTCAAAGCCATTGAATATCGCCTGTTGAAGACAAATCTGAACCTCTTCCCCTATCAAGGCTTGTTCTTCTCCTCGATTGAATATGGCCAACTAATGCCGCTATTCCCCGATGTAGCCACTCCGGCGCCCCATCTTAGCTGGCTGACCGAAAATGATGCCATCTATGCCCTCTCGGGTATCGCCAATCCGAAGCCCTTTGTGCGCTATCTGCGCCATTTCCATGCGAAAGTTAAAGTGAAGCAGTTCCCTGACCACTATAACTTTACGCGTCGCGATCTTGACGCCCTGCTGCGCCGCTTTAAAGAGCTAGAAGGCACCCGCAAACTATTGATAACAACCGAGAAAGACGCCGTGCGTCTGATCAACAACCCATATTTCCCCCAGGAGCTCAAGGAATCGGCATATTACCTCCCGGTAAATGTGAAATTCGATCCCCACAACGTCGACTCCTTCGACGACGAACTCCAAAAATTGCTTATTTCTCCTGACAACTAAATAAAACTCCTGTTCTATGTTAGAAAAAATCAACAAAACTGCTGAATTTCTTCGTTCAAAGGTGAGCGATATGCCTAAAATCGCTATCATCCTCGGAACCGGACTTGGCCCTATCGCCGACCTCATTGAGGACAAGATCGTAATCCCTTACTCTGAAATCCCCAACTTCCCGGTTTCAACCGTAGAAGGCCATAGTGGCAACTTCATCTTTGGTAACCTCGCCGGCAAACGCGTAATGGCAATGCAGGGACGTTTCCACTACTATGAAGGCTACGACATGAAGACCGTAACCTTCCCCGTACGCGTAATGCGTGCCCTCGGGGTTGAAACTCTCGTAGTATCGAACGCTGCCGGCGGTATGAATAAGGATTTCGTAGTGGGCGACGTGATGATTATCACCGACCATATCAACCTGTTCCCCGAAAACCCGCTTCGTGGCAAGAACTACAACGAACTCGGCGACCGCTTCCCCGCAATGACTGAAGCCTATTCCAAGCGCCTCGTAGCTCTCGCTGATCAGATTGCAAAAGATAAGGGTATCCGTCTGATGCACGGTGTGTATGTAGGTACAACCGGCCCGACATTTGAAACCCCTGCAGAATATGAATATTTCCGTGTAATCGGTGGTGATGCCGTAGGTATGTCGACCGTTCCGGAAGTTATCGTTGCTAACCATGGCGGCATGGAAGTGTTCGGCCTGTCGGTAATTACCGACCTTGGTGGTAAGGATATTACCCAGGTTCCCTCTCACGAAGAAGTGCAGCAGGCAGCCGTTACCGCAGAACCTATCACCAAGATGCTCGTTCACGAGCTCGTAGCTCGCATGTAAACATGGAAGCTAACGCCACAGAAATATCAACCCTCGGCGAATTTGGCTTAATCGAGCGTCTTACAAAGGACTTCCCCTTGCGCAACGCTTCGACGCTCCTCGGCGTTGGCGACGATTGTGCAGTGATGGACTATAAGGATACGCAGGTGTTGGTCTCTACCGACCTGCTGGTTGAAGGCATCCACTTCGATTTGACTTATGTGCCGCTGAAACATCTCGGCTATAAGGCAGCAGTGGTTAACTTCTCCGACATCTACGCTATGAATGGCCATCCGCGCCAGATAACCGTATCGCTGGCAATCTCCAAGCGATTCACTGTAGAGCACATGGAAGAGCTCTATAGCGGCATTCGCTTGGCGTGTGAGATCTACGGGGTAGACCTCGTCGGCGGAGATACAACCTCGTCGCGCTCCGGCCTGACCATCTCTATCACTGCCATCGGCGATGCTCCGAAAGATAAGATAGCTTATCGTTCGGGCGCAAAGGAAACCGACCTGATATGTGTGTCGGGCGACCTTGGTGCGGCATATATGGGACTTCAGCTCCTCGAACGCGAGAAAATCGCCTCTGCCGGACAGAAAGATTTCGAGCCCCAGTTTGGCGGCAAAGAATATCTGATTGAACGCCAATTGAAGCCTGAAGCTCGCCGCGATGTGATAGAAAACCTCGCAAAGCATGGCATCGTGCCAACGGCGATGATGGATATTTCCGACGGCCTCTCGTCGGAGCTGCTCCATATCTGCAAGGCGTCGAATTGCGGTTGCCGAGTTTATGAAGATAGAATTCCTATCGACTATCAAACCGCCGTAATGGCAGAAGAACTGAATATGAATCTCGTAACGGCAGCCATGAATGGCGGCGAAGATTATGAGTTGCTATTCACCGTTCCCCTGCATGCCCACGACGAAGTGAAGAAAATCCCCGGCATCCATGTCATTGGTCATATCACCAAGCCTTCGCTTGGCTCCTGCCTGATCACTCGCGATGACACGGAGATCACCATCAAGGCCCAAGGATTTAACCATATGTCGCCTGAAGAATCAGAAGATAAATAAGTAAATTAGAAGAATTTATGAATAAGGTCGATGCTGCGAAGCGTCGGCCTTATTTTTTTGCAGTGTGTTCGAGAGGCCGGAAGCGGTAAATGATGCGGAGCCATGATGGAGTTATTAGCCGATAGAAGAGGGTATCTGCCGGCTGAAGGTTTAATTTGCCGGCAGATTTTTAGCGAAATTTAGACGTTGCGCTGATTTAACGTTAAATCGGCGTTAAATTACGATTCGATGTTAAACCGCTTGCTAAATTTGAGGTCAAAGAAGCAAAAGGAAACTAATAATAACAATCATTAAGTTCGCCTGATTCTTATCCGGTAACTTTCAAAAACATTTACTGTTATGAAAAAGACGATATTAAGCTTAGTAGTAATCTCAATGATGGGATTCAGTGTAGTAGCACAAACTCCTAAAAAGGACCAGCCCACTACCAACAAGAAAGAAATGGTTTCCCCGGCTCAGAAGCCTTCGTTCGACGTTCGCAAAGGGGAACCGCAGTCGCCGAAGCCCGAGGCTAAGCCCGCAAGCAAAGACTCTCGCAAGGATATCCGCAAAGATGACCGCAGAGCCAACAAGGACTTCCGCAAAGATGATCGTCCCGGTGTCTGTAGCTGCTGCTGCAACACTCGCCACAGAGGCCCTCACTTTGACCCTCGCCATCACGACCCTCGCTTTGACTCAATGAGGTGAGCCATCGCGCAACACTAAAGAAACAGCATAAATTTTCATAAGACTACCCGACCCCGAAGGCTTCGCATCGCCTCCGGGGTCCGTTGTGTTTACAGATAGCCCGTAGAGATCAAGGATTGTTCGTTGTAACCTCCGATAAAAATAAAGATTTATATGTTTTAGATAGGAATATTAAGGATAAGGTTTGTGAAATCGGGGAAAAGTTAGTAACTTTGCCGAGAATTTTAGCCGCAATAGCTCAGTCGGTAGAGCATTTCATTCGTAACGAAAAGGTCGTGGGTTCGAGTCCCACTCGCGGCTCAGAGAAGAAAGCTGATAGTCACATGCTGCAAGCGGTAGACTGTCGGCTATTCCTACGTTAATCGTGGTTTTAACCTTAATTAACCGAGTCTTAGTAAACAAATCCGGAAATAATTCGTTATTTTTGCAAATTGACAAGTATGGCCCATCGTTCGGGCCTGCTTTTTCGTGTTTCTAAACTTACACAGATTAAGGCATAGCCACAATTGAGAGTAGAACAAGTCAGAGCATGAGACAATTAAAAATATCCAAATCAATCACCAATCGTGAGAGCGCGTCGCTCGATAAGTATCTTCAGGAAATCGGTCGTGAAGATCTTATTACGGTTGAACAGGAAGTAGAATTGGCCCAGCGCATTCGCGAAGGGGACCAAAAGGCTCTTGAGAAACTTACGCGTGCCAACCTGCGCTTCGTAGTGTCGGTTGCCAAGCAGTATCAGAATCAAGGTTTGAGTCTTCCCGACTTGATTAATGAAGGGAATCTCGGATTGATAAAGGCTGCGCAGAAGTTTGATGAGACTCGCGGTTTCAAGTTCATCTCCTACGCTGTATGGTGGATTCGTCAGTCGATTCTGCAGGCATTGGCCGAGCAGAGCCGAATCGTACGTTTGCCTCTCAACCAGGTAGGTTCGCTCAACAAGATTTCTAAAGCGTTATCTAAGTTTGAGCAAGAGAATGAACGCCGTCCGTCGGCCGAAGAGCTTGCTGAGACTCTCGATGTTCCTGTCGACAAAGTAGCTGATACGCTGAAGGTGTCAGGCCGTCATATTTCGGTTGATGCGCCTTTCGTTGAAGGTGAAGACAACTCGCTGTTGGATGTGCTTACCAACGATGATTCTCCCATGGCCGACTCAAGCTTGAATCAAGAATCGCTGTCGAAGGAGGTTGATCGCGCCCTGCATCAACTTCATGAACGTGAGCGTGAGATTCTGAAGATGTTCTTCGGTATCGGATGCCAGGAGATGACGTTGGAAGAAATCGGAGCGAAGTTCGACCTTACTCGCGAACGTGTTCGTCAGATTAAGGAAAAAGCGATTCGTCGCTTGAAGGGGCAGAAGTCACGTCTGCTCAAGACATATCTCGGTCAGTAAACCGACTAAACAAGAAATTACTTGTTGGGCGCCAAAGCCCATAAAATAAAAAAGCTCGCCGCAGACCGGTGAGCTTTTTTTATTTTGTATCCCGAGGAGCTGCTGATTGAAACTTGATGAAGTTTCAATCAGCGGAGCGGGAGGGGATTAGTGCTTGAGCAGGTTGAGCAGACCGCCGAGGGGAGAGGTAGTTGTGGTGGTCGTGTCGGTAGTTGTGCTGTTGGTGGTGTTGGTTGTCGAGTTGCTGTTAGTAGTTGTCGACGAGCTGCCGAAGCCACCGAGCAGGCCGCCGAGGATGCTCGCACCTGTATTGGTAGTGGTTGAGTTAGTGGTAGTTGTTGTAGAAGTCGACGAAACGTTGCCGGTCTTGGTTAGGGCGAAACCGCAGTTCAGACCATCGTAGCTGTTGAGGAACGAAGCAGCGGTTTTCAGAGTAGACTGTCCGGTCAGCGAAGCCATAGAGTTCATGATTGAGAGCAACTTTGTGGCGTCGAAAGTGATAGAGATGCCGGAAGTTGTCTGCTGAACGTCGGCTGTAATTGAACCGATGTTAATGCCGAGGGTCGACTGGAAAGTGAAGATGAAGTAGTTTGAAGACTCTTGCGAAGAATCGCGCTGATAAGTGCCCTTGAGGGTAATCTTCTTGAGGGCGAAAGTGCAAGTCTTGTCGCTGTTAAGAGTAACTACCAGGTTGTCGATACCAGCTTTTTTATAGTAAGGTGAAAGCTTAGAAACGATAGTAGAAGCGATTGCAGCGCCACCGGCTTTCTGCAGAAGGTTTTCGCTCTGGAAAGTTACGGCAGGCTCTTTGTAAGCATAGATGCCGGCGATATCAGCTTCGGTCAGAGTGCCGCTACCGAGCAAACCTGAAATAAGGCTGCTGAGGCCGCTGCCCAGAAGGCTGGAAGTTGATGAGGAAGATGAGGAAGATGATGATGAAGAACCGGCAAGGCCTCCCAGGAGGTCGAGGATGTCGGTAGAGGCTTTGGTAGAGGGGGCGCAAAGCAAAATAAGAGCCGTGAGGCTCGCAAAGATCTTTTTCATATTCAAAAACGTAATTTCAGCTTAAGTAGATGTAGTTATATCTGCGATTCGAAAATTCTCGACAAAATTACATAATTATTTTACAACGTGGTCCATGATTATCAAGAGTTTGACGATGCAGCGGTGTTAAAAACTTTAACATTGATGTGCTTTTTCCTTCGGCTAAAAACCCGTAACTTTACAAAAAATTTCTTGATGCAGTTGGGATTGTTATATCCTGATTGGTTTAATTATGTGGCTATCACTACCTTAAGCGTGAAAATCGGTTAAAATTGTGATTCCATTATAACGGGCGGGAGGCTGTGAAACCCTGCGCCATCTGTAGTAAAAATGATAAAAAGAATAATAACCATCCTTATCGTAACGATTGTTTCGACCTGCAGCGCATTATATGGGCAGGTTGAATTCAATCGCGGACTGGAGCAAATTTCCTTTGTGCCGAAAGGGCAATGGATTACGGGCGTTAGCGTCAGTTTCTCTCAGTCGAATCAGGATAATTATCAGTTTCTTATAATTGAAGATATTTCGGGCGATTCTTACACATTCAAGGTCAGCCCGATGTTAATGTATTGCTTTAAGGATAACCTGGCCGCAGGAGGACGAATGGCTTACACCCGCACTCGTACGCGCTTAGACAACGCTCGCATCGTGTTGGATTCCGAGACCGACTATTCGGTTGATAATCTGTATCAAATCTCCCATAACTATTCGGCAATGGCGTGTTTTCGTAACTATATCAGTTTGGGACATAGCCATCGCTTCGGGCTCTTCAATGAAGTGCAGCTGCAGTTGGGCGGCGGGGAATCGAAGATTATTAATGGCTCGGGCGATGACTTGAGTGGTACGTTCTCGCGCAATTGGGATGTGAATATCGGGTTGGCGCCCGGTATGGTGGTATTCCTTAATAACTATTCGGCCATTGAAGTGAATGTCGGTGTATTGGGCTTTAGCTATAGTCATACGGACTATACCACCGATCAGATCTATCAGGCAGCGCTCGACACAAAGCAAGCCAACTTTAAGATTAACCTGTTTTCCATCACCTTCGGGGTGGCATTCTATTTATAAACGTAGCAACTATGATAAAGAAAATCGTTCATATAATGATAGGCGTGGTTGTTGCGATAATCGGAATGATATCCTCAGCTCTTCCGGCCCACGGCTTAGATGGAATCCCCATCCTCAATAAACTGACAAAAGGGGAAAAGATACCCATCGACTCTACGGTAATCGCAGCGCGCGAGTATGACGAAAAAGTAATTGTAGGAGGCGACACCGTCTCGATGATTCTGCCACAAAAGAACTATGGACGTTACGACCGCGGATTGCTCAATTATCTATTTATCCCGAAAGGGCAATGGTCGTTCGGCTTGACCGCCTCCTATGGCGAATTTTCAACCGACGATTTCCAGCTGTTATCCGTCATTTCCGACCTGGATTTAAAGGTGAAAGCATATTCGTTACAGCCCTCAATCTCCTACTTCTTCCGCAATAACCAATCGATCGGATTGAAGTTTAACTATTCTCGATTTAATCTCGACCTGCCAAGTTTCGGACTCGATTTTGACGACGATATTAATTTTTCACTCAGTGATGTAAGCTATTATTCGCAGACATTCTCCACATCAGTTTCTTATCGCAACTATGTAGGTTTGGGGCGTGACCGCCGATTCGGAGTGTTCAACGATGTAGACCTCTCGTTAGGCTCCGGTTCGTCGCGCTTTAAGCGCTACTACGATGGAGAGCTACGCGACACCCGCACTAATTCCATTACGGCGGCGCTAAACTTTTCGCCCGGCGTCTGCGTATTCATTATGGACTACGTTAGCTTTAATGTTAGCTTCGGTGTGTTTGGCGTAAAACTGCATAAAGAGAAGCAGCAGACCAACGGCGTAGAAGAAGGCTCGCGCTTCTCTTCCGGAGCGAACTTCAAGTTTAATATCTTTAATATAAACTTCGGCATGGCCGTATACATCTAATGTAGAGATTTTAAGAATGATACGAGCCTTTAAATATCATACACTTCGACTGTTGATGTTGCTGTTTGCAACCGTAATGTTGCAGAGCTGCATCAAGAACGATGTGCCCTATCCTCGCACACAACCTAACTTTCTCGAATTTGAAGTTCACGGTCAAGCTAAAAACGCTGAGATTAATACCGACACACGCGTGGTAACGGTGTATCTCGACGAAACCGTAAATATTAAACAAGTTGAAGTATGTAAATACTCTCTGACCGATGGCGCAAAGCTCTCAGAGGGGAACTTTGATGAACCTATCGACCTTACGAACTATTATATCTGCTCACTTTCGCTTTATCAGACTTATGATTGGGTGATTAAAGGTGTGCAGGAGATAGAACGCTATTTTACGGTTGAAAATCAGGTCGGCGCGTCGATTATCGACGTCGGTGGTCGCCGTGTGAAAGTCACCGTCTCCTCGTCGGGTGGCGGACTGAAAAACGTTAAGGTCTTGACCATGAAGTTGGGGCCGAAAGACTGTCTTACCACTCCGGCTCTCGAAGGTCAAACGATCGACCTTTCATCCCCCGTTGAGGTTACGATTGATGCCTTCGGCGAAAAGAAGGTGTGGACCATTATCGGTGAGGAAACAACTTCTAATGTTACTACCGTGCGCGCAGATGCCTGGACGAATGTCGCTTGGGTTTATGGCACAGGGCTGGAAGCGGCTAATAATGGTGTAGAATATCGCGTTAGCGGTACTCAAGAATGGATTAAAGCTCCGGATTCATGGGTGTCCAAGACCGGCGGTACGTTTAATGCCCGACTGATCAACCTCGTTGCAGAGACCGAATATGAAGCGCGCGCCTATGGCGACAATGAATATGGCGATGTAGTGAAATTCACCACCGGTTCGGTTGAGCAGTTGCCTAACAGCTCGCTCTCGAATTGGTCGCAAAACGGCGCTGTATGGCAGCCCTGGGGCGAAAACGATACGCCATATTGGGATACCGGTAATAAGGGAGCTACAACCCTCGGTAGTAGTAATGTCGTTCCGACAACCGACACTTCTCGCGGGTCAGGTCAAGCCGCCATGTTGCAGACGAAATTTGTCGGTATCGGTGCGGTAGGAAAACTTGCAGCCGGAAGTGTCTACACAGGCTCGTTTGTAAGAGTTGACGGCACCAATGGTGTGCTCTCTATGGGCCGTCCGTTTACCCAGCGACCTACCGCCGTGCGAGGTTATTTCAAATATACAACCGCCCCGATCAATAAGTATAGCACCGGCTTTGAGTCGATGGTAGGGCAGCCCGACACGTGTGTGGTATGGTGTGCGCTCCTTGATTCATCAGAGCCATTTGAAGTACGTACAAATCCTAAAAATCAGCAGCTGTTCGATCCTGACGGCGCCAATGTCGTTGCTTACGGGCGAATGCAATGCGCTGAGGATGTGCCGCAATATAAGCAGTTTACGGTAACGTTTGACTATGTTGCTACAAACCGCACACCAAAATATATCATCGTTTGCGCTTCGGCAAGTAAGTATGGCGACTATTTCACCGGAGGCGACGGCGCTGTAATGTGTGTAGATGATATAGAATTGGTCTACGATTATTAAGCTCACTAACCCATTTCGATAGAAACTACCTATAAATCATCAAAATCCATTTGAAGCATGAAAGCTGTTAAAAAACTGTTCGCAGCGCTGCTCATCGGAGCGTCTGCTCTCACATCCGTTCAGGCACAGAGCTACATGTTCGATAACCCTGAAAATCATACCTATTTCGGAGTTCGTGTAGGACTCGATGTGTCGTCGGCGGCAAATGGCGGCCCGCTTTATAGCTCCAAAGCCGGTTTCTCAATCGGAGCTATCTATAACATTCCTATCGTAGCCAATCTCTACTTCGAACCGGGTCTGCATCTGTTCTACAACGTGTTTGGAACATCGTTCTACAATTCGTATGAGGTTGCGAACCCCAATTATGACCAGTCGAACCCCAATGAGGATCCCACTAAGGATGTGTACTACATGGTTAACGGCACAGTGCGCAACCTTGGTTTCCGTATCCCGCTGAACATCGGTTATCACTTCGACTTCTCCGACGATCTTTCGGTGTCGGTTTATACCGGTCCGCAGCTCAATATGAGCTATTTGGCTCATTATCACCAGAATTCCTATATCAATCCTGAAACAATGCAGACGGTCGACGGTGAATCTGAAAGCATCTTCGGCACAGGCGGTTTCAAGCACTTCGACGTGCAGTGGAACTTCGGTGTAGGTCTTAACTATCAGCAATATTACCTCGGTTTGGGCGGCTCGGTAGGTGTTACCAAGATGATGACCAGCTGGACCATGGCCAATGAGAAGAGCAACCTCCGCCGTAATCTCTTTACAATCTCGCTCGGCTACAACTTCTAAGTTTTGCCGAAAAGTATGTTGAATTTGGTTAAACTTGCCGGTTGGTAGCGCTCCCTTTTTGTAAAAAGGGGAAATTTTTCGTACCTTTGCGCTACATTACAACCATTGCAATGATAGCTGTAAATAATTTAGGCATACAATTCGGTAAAAGAGTATTGTTTCAGGACGTTAACCTGAAATTCACACCCGGCAACTGCTATGGCATCATCGGTGCCAACGGAGCCGGTAAGTCTACGTTAATGAGAATCCTGTCGGATCAACTTTCTCCGACCCATGGCACTGTGTCGATGGGCCCCGGTGAACGTATGAGCGTACTTGAACAGGATCACTTCAAATTTGATGATTGCACGGTAATGAATACCGTACTTCAGGGGCATACAATCCTTTGGGACATCATGCAAGAGAAAGATGCGCTTTATGCAAAGCCCGATTTCTCGGATGCTGACGGTATTCGTGCTTCAGAGTTAGAGGAAAAATTTGCAGAGCTTGAAGGCTGGAACGCCGAGAGCGATGCAGCTGCCCTGCTTAGTGGCCTCGGTATTAAAGAGGACCGCCACTACATGCTGATGCGCGACCTTTCCGGTAACGAAAAGGTGCGTGTGCTCTTGGCAAAGGCGCTGTTCGGCAACCCCGACAACTTGCTCCTCGACGAACCTACCAACGACCTCGACCTTGAGACCGTTGCTTGGCTTGAAGATTATCTATCGAAATTTGAGAATACAGTGTTGGTAGTCAGCCACGACCGTCACTTCCTTGACTCGGTCTGCACCCACACTCTCGACATCGACTACAACAAGGTGACCCTCTTCGCCGGTAACTATTCGTTCTGGTATGAGTCATCTCAGCTTGCGTTGCGTCAGCAACAGCAGCAGAATAAGAAGGCTGAAGAAAAGCGCAAAGAACTGTTGGAATTTATCCAGCGATTCTCAGCCAATGTGGCTAAATCTAAGCAGACCACATCGCGCAAAAAGATGCTCGAAAAACTTAACATTGAGGAAATTCAGCCATCCTCGCGCCGCTATCCGGGTATCATCTTTACCCCCGAGCGCGAAGTTGGTAACAAGATTCTCGAAGTTCACGGCCTGAGCGCTGTAACCTCTGAAGGGGAAGTGCTTTTCAAGGACGTTAATTTCCAGATTGAGAAAGGCGACAAGGTAGCATTCCTGTCACACGATCCTCGCGCCATGACCGCCCTGTTCGAAATCGTAATGGGCAACCGCAAGGCCGACGAAGGAACCTACGACTGGGGTCAGACGATTACCACCGCCTATCTCCCCTTGGATAACTCCTCATTCTTCAATACCGACATGAACCTCGTAGACTGGCTTTGCCAGTTCTCCGACGATTCTTCGGAAATCTATCTAAAAGGCTTCCTCGGCAAGATGTTATTCTCAGGTGAGGAAGTGCTGAAAAAGGCCTCGGTGCTCTCCGGTGGTGAAAAAATGCGCTGTATGATTTCAAGAATGATGCTTCGCAACGCCAACACCATGGTGCTCGATTCACCTACTAACCACCTCGACCTCGAATCCATTCAGGCGTTCAATAATACTCTTCAGGGTTTCAAGGGAGTAGTGCTCCTCTCCAGCCATGACCACGAGTTTATTCAGACCGTCTGCAACCGTATTATAGAGTTGACGCCCAACGGCATCATCGATAAGATGATGGACTACGACGACTATATTACAGATGAGAAAGTCGCAGCCACCCGTGAGCGCCTCTATGCTAAAGCTTAAATAGAAACCGGAAAAACTCCAAACGTATGGTAAAACATATTGTGATGTTCAAGTTAAAAGGGACGGCTGAAGATCGCCGTCGAGTAGCTTCGGCATTTCGCGATGCATTATTGAAGCTCCCCGCTGAAATCGACGTATTACAGTCGATGGAAGTAGGCCTTAATGAAAATCCGTCAGAAGAGTGGGACGTAGTGCTGACCGCCGTCGTTCCCACCATGGCTGATGTAGAAACATATGCCAAGCATCCGGCTCATGTAGCGGCAGCCTCGTTGCTGGCCGGCTACAAGGAGACGCGTGGCTGTGTTGATTATACTATCTAATAATCATCATTCATCCTTTAGAACCTCTCTCGCCAACTCTCTCTCATTCCACTCAATTAACCATTATATCGGAAACAACTTACAACAAAAAATATATGGTTCAATTCTTCAAGAAGGGCGCAACAAGCTTCTTCGCAGTCGAAACCGACCATCGGTTAACAACCGAGGAATTAGAGAAACTCTCATGGGCGTTCTCAGGGGCTAAACCCTTATCTTCTACATCGGTAAAAGGTAAATTCGTAGGACCCCGTCGCGAGATGATTACACCTTGGAGTACGAATGCTGTAGAAATTGCCCAAAATATGGGCTTAACAGGAATTACACGTATCGAGCAGTTTGAACGTGTAGCTCAAGGTGAAGAACCGGTTTACGACCGTATGTTATCCCGTCTGTACGACGGCCTGAATTCAAAGGTGTTCGACGTCAGCCGAAAGCCCGATCCTATTGTAAGAATTGAGAACATCCACGAATATAACCTCAAGGAAGGGTTGGCCCTCAGCCCCGACGAAGAGGCATATCTCGAATCACTGGCTAAGAAGCTCGGTCGCCCGCTGACCGACTCTGAAGTATTCGGCTTTTCTCAGGTTAACTCCGAACACTGCCGTCATAAGATTTTCAACGGCACATTCGTGATTGACGGCGAGGAGAAGCCGATGTCGCTTTTCAAGCTGATCAAGAAAACTTCGCAGGAAAATCCCAACTCGTTGGTATCTGCCTACAAAGATAACGTTGCCTTCATGGAAGGCCCGAAAATCGATCAGTTCTATCCGGTGAACCCCGATCGTCCCGACTATTTCGAGGTGAAGGACCTGAAAACCGTCATCTCG
>CAZKYD010000057.1:0-15666 GCA_964556875.1 uncultured Alistipes sp. | reverse complement strand
GCTGACCGGGCTTCTTACGTTCAACAACGCGCGGGTCGCGAGTCATGAAGCCTTCGGCACGCAGAGCCGACTTGTCTTCGGGGTTGATTTTCACCAGAGCGCGGGCGATAGCCAGACGAAGAGCTTCGGCCTGACCTTTGTAGCCGCCGCCGTCGATGTTAACGGCGATGTCGTACTTTTCAACAGCGTCAAGAGTCTTGAGGGGCTGGAGCACGATGTACTGGAGGATTGAAGAGGGGAAATACTTGTCGAGAGGACGACGGTCGTGGTTGCAATTGATGGTGATTGCGCCGTTGCCTTCCTTGACAATAACGCGGGCGATGGCGGCTTTACGGCGGCCTACTGCATTAACTGATTCCATTGAGGTTTCTGTTTTTGTTTAGGTTGGCAAATGTTACTTAAAAGAATTGATGTCAATCACCTTGGGGTTCTGAGCCTCGTGGGGGTGGTTAGCTCCGTTGTAAACGTGGAGGTTCTTGATGAGCTGACGACCAAGACGGTTCTTGGGAAGCATACCCTTGATAACGCGGAGGTACAGGGGGTGCATACCCGGTTTGAGGTGCTTGTTGAAGGATTTCTTCATCAGAACCTCGGGAGTCTGCTCGCGCTGACCACCGGGATAGCCGGTGTAGTGCAAGTAAATCTTGTCGGTCATCTTGTTGCCGGTAAGCTGAACTTTGTCGGCATTGATGATGATAACATTGTCGCCACAAGCTACGTTGGGTGAGTAGCTGGGCTTGTTTTTGCCACGAAGGATTTTAGCAACCTTGGAACAGAGGCGGCCGAGCGACTGATCAGTAGCGTCGACAACTACCCATTCCTGGTTTACGCTCGCGGCGTTAGGGGTAAGGGTTTTGTAGCTTAAAGTATCCACTTCTAAAAGTTTAATTAATAAATGATTAAATTTGGCCGACTGACCGCAGTTTGCCCGGCCAAAGGCGCGCTGCATCTTGGGCCAAAACGAGATTTGGATAGCAATCGGACCGCAAAGTTACGAATTATCAGCGACATAAACAAATTTTTCCGCAGTTGCCGCAAGAAAATTTCCCCAAAAGTTTGCGTACCCAATGCGGGGGTTATTTGGAGAGGGAAGCGGCCAGGGCGTCATGGTCTTGGGAAGCGATTTCCCAAAGCGACATGGCGTTTTCAAGGTCGCGGTTGAGGCGGGCATGACGTTCAAAGATGTCACCTTCAATTTCGCCGGCAGCGATTTTCGCTTCGGTAGCGGCAATCTCAGCTTCGATGCGCGTAATTTCAGCTTCGGCTTCTTCCACCTTCTTGGCAGAGCGTTTCAGCATTTTATCGCGCTCGCGCTGCTCGGCGTAGCTGAGTTTTCTTGCTGATGGGGCAACGGGTTCAGCCGACGGGGCAGCTGAAGCTTTGTTGCCGGTAGCTTTATTGTTATTGGAGGATGTCGCTGCGGGTTGCAACGGCTTATTGCGCTCCAGTTCTTGCAGCGAGGCGAGTTTCTTCTTCTCGAGGAATTCGTAAATGCCTCCAAGACATTCTTTTACTGTTCCGCCACCAAATTCGTAAACCTTTTCTACCAATCCATCGAGGAATTCACGGTCGTGGCTCACTACGATTACCGTCCCGGTAAAGTCCTTAATAGCCTGCTTCAGGATATCCTTGGTTGCCATATCGAGATGGTTGGTAGGTTCGTCGAGAATCAGCAGGTTGACCGGTTCCAGCAGTAGACGAATCATAGCCAGGCGGGTCTTTTCACCCCCCGACAGCACTTTTACTTTTTTATCCGACGCTTCGCCGCCAAACATGAATGCGCCGAGGATATCGCGAATCTTAGTGCGGATATCCCCAACGGCAACGCGGTCGATAGTGTCGAACACCGTGATATCTTCATCGAGAAGTTGCGCTTGGTTCTGAGCGAAGTAACCGATTTTTACGTTGTGGCCAATCTTCAGTTCGCCGGTAAAGGGGATTTCACCCATAATACATTTTACCAACGTAGATTTACCCTCACCGTTCTTGCCGACAAAGGCAACTTTTTCGCCACGCTTTATTGTAAACGTGGCATGGTCGAACACTTGATGGTCGCCATAGGCCTTGCCTACATTATCGGCAATTACAGGATAGTCGCCGGAGCGGGGGGCAGGGGGGAAGCGCAGGTTGAGATGCGACGTGTCAACTTCGTCAACCTCGATGCGTTCAATTTTTGCGAGCTGCTTCATACGGCTCTGCACCTGCACAGCTTTCGTAGCCTTGTAGCGGAAACGCTCGATGAACGCTTCAGTGTCGGCAATTTCCTTTTGCTGGTTTTGATAAGCACGCATCTGCTGCTCGATACGTTCCTTTCTCAGTTCTACGAATTTCGAATAGTTGACCGAATAGTCGTAGATTTTTCCGCAAGAGATTTCGATAGTGCGATTCGTTACATTATCAATGAATGCACGGTCGTGGCTGACCAGAACAACGGCGTTAGCCTTCGTTGAGAGGAACTGTTCCAACCATTGGATTGACTCGATATCGAGGTGGTTGGTAGGCTCATCGAGCAGCAGTACGTCAGGACGCTGCAACAACAGCTTTGCCAGCTCGATACGCATACGCCAACCTCCGGAGAACTCTGCCGTCAGACGATTGAAGTCGCTACGCACGAATCCCAAACCGATAAGGGTTTTCTCCATTTCGGCCTCGGCATTTTCGCTTTGCTCCATAGCCAGGCGTTCCGAAAGGTCGGTGATTTCGTCGATTAAGCGATGATATTCAGCTGACTCATAGTCGGTACGTTCGGCTAACTCAGCATTCATGCGGTCGAGACGCTGCTCCATCTTGTCGATATGTGAGAACGCCTGGCGCACCTCTTCAACAACCGTGCGGGTGTCTGACAGCTTCATTTGCTGCGGCAGATAGCCGATAGTAGTGTCTTGCGGCACAGCTACTTGACCGGATGTAGGACGTTGCAGGCCGGCAATAATTTTAAGCATAGTCGACTTGCCGGCGCCATTTTTGCCAACCAAGGCAATGCGGTCGCGTCGGTTAATCACATAGCTAATGTTGTCGAAAAGAGATTTTGCGCTAAACTCTACCGAGAGGTTCTGAACTGATATCAATGTTGTTGCGGTTTAATTTACTTGTCGGAAAAACGATTGCAAAATTACTCATTTTTCTGCAGATAACGCTATCTCCCGATTATTTTATGGTAGTATAGACCTGTTGAGTTTATCCACTAACTCCATTATACAGAGTACAAATGTATAAGAATTAGCTTAATTTAAGCCACACGCGTTAACGATTATAAAACTTGTTCAACAAAGATTAAAACGTATCGAACTTTAGCTAATCAATATTAATTTTGCGTATCTAAAACACACTATATTGTTAATTCATTGGCAGTGAATCTCCCTTTGGATATGCTTATTTTCTTATTGGATATACAGACGAGATAGCTGTTAGAATACATAAAAACATACTGTGAAAAAGATTCTTTCAATAGCCTTATTATTACCGGTCGTAGGCTTAGCAGTCTCAATTGATAATAAAACGCAGCAAGAAGAAGAATGGCGACAGAAGGTAGAGTCAGTCCCCGATTCGCTATTTCAAGACGTACATCAGGAAGAGCTGTTGTATGATGAAGTTTACGTGAAGTTGGCACGTGATGGTTGGAACTCTTCAGAGATAGTCAGGATTATGAATGACTATATGAAGAAAAACAAACCGAAGATGCGTGGCACCTTGGCTTACGGCATGTATGCCAAGCAGTGGTTCCCCACCTATGGCTACACGCCAGGCTGCGACACGCTTTACCAGTTTGTTGACACGCTTTATAATCAGCGCATGGCTCGGGCGGTAAGGCAGCATGCTAAAACATACGATAACAACGAATTTGATAACTATTATCGTTCTGAGGAATATTCGCCAGAACCGCGTATGCGCGGCGATGCTCCCCAGCCCGGTATTTTCCGTCCGTTATTGCCGAAACCGTCTTCCGGCCGTATCCTCTGGATTCAACCCCACCCCACCGACCCTGACAAGATAATGGTTATCCCTGACGGTAGCGGTATTGCCCGCACCGATGATGGCGGTAAACATTGGGATATGATTTCCGATAGGATTCCTCACCGCGAGCACCGCGATTATGCCTACCATTCGGCTATCCCGGTTGACCCCGATGATTGGGACCATGTATTTGCTTTCATGGAGAATGAAAGTGCGATATATGAAACGACCGATGGCGGTGAAACTTGGACGCAGATAATGCAAGCTAATGGTGAAGCCGCTAAGCACCAAGACTTCCGACATGGTTATGCCTTCCGCGATACAAAAGGGACGCTGAATCTCATTGGCTGTACACGTAGCGAATGGAACTATTGGAACTCTCATGTGTGGATTAGCAAGGACAAAGGTGCGTCGTGGGATGAAATTGTTGTCCCTGACAGCTTGAAAGACCTGAACCCTGCTGATGGTACCACCTATGGCGCATGGTTCCAAGAGGTTGCGTTCGATCCGACTAACCGCGATATGATTTATCTGCCAACATCGCGTTCAATCTTCTATCTCGACGATGGCGCACGTCCGACGGTGTCGGCTGATGGCAAAAAGACATATAATCTAAAGAAGATGAAGTTCAACGTATGGACTGCCGATAGCTTAACGCTTCGTTCGTCGGGTTGCAACTTCCCCTTCTTAGGTAACACAAAAGCATTCTTGAACGTCAATCCCAACAACCCGTTGGAGATGTGGTTCTCAACCAGTGCACGTAACAATTCGGCTGCCGGTGGTGACTATGCAGTGATTTACCGTTCGCGTGATGGTGGTAAAAACTGGATAAGTATTTGCGAACCGAATGCCAATATCGGCTCAGGTCGTATCTATGGTAACGAATCAGCATGGGGCTGGCTCGGCGGATTCGGTGTCAACTATAAAAATACGAGTAAGATTTACGGTTGTTCAATGTCGTCGGGCTATAGTAACGACGGCGGTGTTAACTGCTCGGAATATAGTTGGGGTATTCGAATGAAATCGTTGCAGACGAACGATAATAAATATTACTATGTAAGTAATTCTCGACATAATGCCGATAACCATGTGATTGCATCTCACGCCTCCGGACGTGTCTTCCGTGGATCCGATGGCGGTATGCTGATGATCGACCCCGAAGTGAATGGCGGTGATTGGACCAATATCGGTGGCGATATGGGGCAGATGCTGTTCTATGCAATAGATACCAACGAGTTTGGCGACCTGATGGTCATCGGTAATACTCAGGACATCGACGTACAAACCTATCGTGATGGCCGATGGGGCAACTGGCGCGGTTATGAAGGCTCCACCGTGATGGTCAATCCATATAGTAGTATGGGTTATTTCTCCGGTGGAGGCGGTGGTATCGAAGGGCTTGATTATGGCAGCTGGGTTCCGTTCAAAAAGGCTGCAGATGTATGTACCGGCAACTGGTATGTCACTCAAAATAGTCGCCTATATGTAGTAAAGGATGTTGGTAGAACGGCTGTAAAAGTGCCGTATATCAACAGTGATGGCAGTGATTTCAATGTCGACCAATTTGCCCTTTCGCGTAGCGGCGAAGAACCAGGCCAGTCAACGCTTTGGGTAAGAACCGGCAACTACTTTAGCTATACCCACGACGACTTTGTAGATCCTCCGGCTCCAAAGATGTTCCAGTCAACAACCGGAGTAAATACATTTGCTCCCGATCCTGATAACTGGCAGCAACTCTACATCGTTCATACTGAGAACCAAAATAAAGAGAATCAGAAAGTCTACGTGCAGTTGGTTAATATGGTCGATCAAACCTTAATTAAAGATTTGACCTACGACCTGCCGGCATCTCTGAATTGCTCGCAGTTGATACTGCATGAAGGTAGTGGCGACCTATATTTCTATAGTGAAGCTATCGGTTTATACCTCTTGCCAAAGGACGGTACACATTGGACCTATTGGACAAAAGGTTATAACTGCGCTAAATCAAAGAACGTTGTTCTGAACTATACAACTCAGGAAATGTATCTTTGCGACTACGGTCGTGGCGTTTACGCTGCCGACCTGGAGCACCCGGCTGACCGATATTTCTCCGACGGCTTTGCTTTGAAAGAGTTGTCGAATATCAACGGCCGCCGTACATTTGGCATTGATACCTCATGGACTATCCCGCTATACTATAATTATACATGGAAAGTTAACGGCGAAGAAGTTGATAACCCATATCAGTATCTAACCCGCAATCTAAATGTGGGAGATAAGGTTCAATTGCAACTCACTCTCCGCCAGAATCCGCGAGTTCATACCCTCTCGGCCGAATATACCGTTACCGCTACCGACGACGCTGCTCCGGTTTATGAATCAGGAAAAGCGCTGTATTCAAATGGTAAAGGGCGTGTCGACTTGGGTAATGTAGATTTGTTCTTAAAAGACTTCACTATTGACCTTTGGATTAAGCCGATATCTACCGACGGCGTAATCCTCGCTAACGGTCAGCGGACGCAGACGCGTGGCGGACGTGGGTGGTGGTTAGGTTTGAACGGTGGTAGATTGCAATTCAACTATTGCCCGGCAAACCGTTTCGACCAGCCTACATATGAACAGAGCTATACTAAAGAGGAAACGCTTACGGCCGGTGCAATCCCATCTCGACAGTGGACACATATCGCCGTAACTCAGGAGCGTACCGGCAATGTTGCCATCTATGTCAACGGTGTGAAGAAAGCTGAAACCGCACGTTTGCTCTCGGATTACCCGCTGAACAATTCCGTTAACCTCTCGCTCTTTGCCGATGGCTACGAACAATCAACCCTCGAAGCTACGGTAGATGAACTGAAGATTTGGAACTACGCTATGGATCAGGACGATGTGCGCAAGACGATGTTCTCGCATAATTCATCCAAGGCCGACGGCTTAGTTTACTATAACGGCTTTAATGGCGATAATTTGGCTGCCGATGTTGAGCAGTTTAGTCAGCAGAAGCCTATCTCGCGTATCATGGCAGAAACTACAGCCAAGGTTGCCGATGTGCCGGTATGTGCCAATTATACTGCTATCGCAGCATTGACTGATACAGTTAAGTTCATCGATCAGCAGCAGCGCTTGCTGACCATAGCTCGCCCGGCTACCGACGCTACTGCTATTGACCTTGAAGTTAATGGGTATAACGAAAATCTCTTGGCAAGCACAAAGGCTAACCTCGCGGCTGACCGTTATGAAGTTGCTCCGTTGTGCTACTCGGTTTATGCATTTAGCTCTTACGACGATTCCGAGAAAGTAACACTGACTTTCCCCGGCGAGGGCCTGAACCAAAATTATAAATATCAGGTTTATGTAGCCCCGTTGAATAAGGAAGTTACTTATTGGAAACGCCTCGGCATGACCACCGCTCTCGATAATGGCGATCGTCAACTTGAGAATGTAGCGCTGAAAGATCTGATCGGTCAACGTGTGATTCTGGTTTGCGTTACTCGCGGTATCGAACTTATACCTGAAGACACGGTATTCAATAATGATGGCTATGTAGAACTTTGCACGCCATATACCTACGTTCCGTTTGAAGCAACGCTTTATGGCTCTGAAACGGTCTCTAACGATGGTTATACGGTTGTTTCTACTTCGCCAGATGTTGTTTGCGAAAAGAAACTTTACTTCATGAACGGTCAGGATACCGGCACACTACGTATCAATAACCGTATCTTAGAAAACCTCAACGATACGATTACGGTATATCTCAAGGGTGAGAACGACGATCTGCTGATACCCTATAGCCTCTTCTTGAAGAACCGAACGGTGCCTGCCGAAGTTGGTGCGGGTGTGAAAATCAACAAGGGTGGCCTGTATATCGGCGATGTTGACCAATTCGCATCGCTAAATGGCACAACCTCGATGACTTTAATGGGATGGGTTCGCATTGATGATGCATCCGTTCTGTCAGGCACCCAGGGCTTGATAATGTTCCGTAACACAACCGACCGCCATGCTACCGGTCTACATATCCAGGATGGTAATCTACGTTGCCACTGGAACGAAGAATCTTGGAGCTGGACAACATCAACTTCGCTGAATATCACCAATGATGATATCGGCCGTTGGGTTCATGTAGCTGTAGTATTCCGCCCATCAGGCATCGATTTCTACCTCAATGGTAAGAAAGAAACGAAGAATGTCACCTTGAAGAACGTTGGGCTTAACGCACGCGTAATGCTCGGTATGACCGACTTTACGAACACCTCGTTCACCGGTGCTTTCGACCAGGTAATGGTTTGGAACCGTTCGCTCGAAACTGCTGAAGTGCTGAAATATATGCAGCAAACACCGACGTTAGACGATAAGTCGCTGATTGCGTATGCGAATATGGATGTCTTCAATGCCGATAACGACCCGTGTGAAATCGTCGAAAACTTGCCGATGACTGGGGCTAACGGTACGATTGAGATGAATCTTCATACCGATATCCCGTATGCCCCCGAGGCAGTGTTTGACTATTCAGCCACCAACTTGCCTGACTCCGCTCAAGTTAAAATCTCCGTTGATGGCGCAACGCCTAGCTATCATTTGGCGAAGTTTAAGAACTATTCTTACGACTTCTTATCTACCGATGGGTCGAAAGCCGCTTATCGACCGTTTGCAAAAGAATCATATACCGTAGTTTGGCCGGCAACAGTTTCAGTTACCGACGATACCCCGGTTACATTCACCTATGCCAACGAGTTGATTCAAGCCGGCGAAGAACTCGCCCTCGCCGTTCGTCCGCTCGGCACCACTTCTCCCTATGAGACCTATATTTCTGCCACTGCCACCGAGGCCGGACAGGTAACCTTCGATGTGCCGTCAAGCAATATCAAGGAGGCATTGGAGATGATGGTATTTACAACCTCGGATGCTATTCCGGTAAAGGCGCAACTCGTATTGAATGATAGTGAGAAACGTAGCTCTGAGAAATATATCCTCCGCGAAGATGAAACGGAGATACCTATTTTGGTAAATCTGCTTGAAGGTACCGAGTCCACTCCGTTGGAAGTCTACATCGGCGAATCAGACTACGCTAAGCCGAGTAAGGAGACAGTCGACCCGACAGTCGATGGCGAATCGTTCTACGTAACGATTGACCGCAACAAGATTGACAAGTTGGCTTACAATCCGGTTAATATTAGCTTGATTGGATCTGAAACAAAGACCTTAACCCTTAATGTAGCTCTCGAGCCTAAGGTTATTCTCTCTACCGATGATTCAGATGCTACGATTGTAACTCACGACGCTGTAACCACCATCCCAATCAAGGCTGAACTGGTTCAGGGTGTGCTTGACGAAAATGTGAAGTTGGAACTGATTGCCGATGTGCCCGGCGTTATTAATGGTGCTACCGGTACGTTGCTTACCAACTTAACGGCTACGGCTCCCGAACTGAACTACACCGCCGGCGACGACCAGATGGAGAATGGTTGGAACCTGATTGGTAGTCCATATCTAACGGATATTAACCTTACGAAGCATCAAAATTATGAGGCTGACGATGATAATATCGGTAGATACCTCTACTACTATGATCCGAATCGTTGCAACTATGTAGTATGTGACCGACGTATCTTCGATGGCAATAAGGTTATCGCTCCGTTCACTGCGTATTTCATTCAAGCTAAGACGGCGGATGCCGAGTTCGCGGTAACTTCATATGCCAAGTCGAAGAAGATTAATCGTCACGTTTACGACTATGACACTGCTGCCGAGCAGAACTCAGTAACGCTCAGCCTTTATTCCGATAAAAAACTTAAGGATGAAACCGAGCTGATATTGGAGGATGGCGCTTCGGCAAGCCCGATTCTCGATGAGGACGCTCTGAAGAAGTGGAGCATCGAGCAAGATGCCGAATGTATCTATCTTACGGCTGCCGGTACACCGTTGGCAATCAATACTTTGCCGTTGGTTAATGGCAGTGTGCCGATTGTAGTGAAAACTGCAACTGCAGGGGATAAGACTATCAGCATTTCGAAGCTGAATGGCCTTCTGAAGGACGGAGAAGCTGCTGTGCTGGTTGATAAACTTCTCGATAAGCAAGTTCAGTTTGAAGAAGGCGCTGAATATACGTTCAACGTAGATCAGCCCGGCACGATTGAAAACCGCTTCGAAATTCAACTAAATATGCCTATCTCGGCGATAGATCCGGTTGCCGCAGGGTATCAGATCGAGGTTGAGGATCATTACTGCTATATCTCCGGTCTGAAGGGCGATGCCATAGTCCGTATCTGCGATATGCAAGGACGCATCGTAGTCAGCGAGCGAGTTAAGACAGGTGATTATAAGACCTTCCTGCCGTCGGGCTACTATGTAGTTGAGATTATCGAAAACAATAAGACCTTCACTGCTAAAATTGGAGTAAAATGATGAAAACGCTTAAAAGCATACTGTTACTGTTGGCATCATTTGTCAGCTTGCAGATGATGGCAATCACTTACCAAGGTGCATACAGCATCGTAATTGATGGCGACCACTTCCGCTACCTTGGTTCGCAACTTTCTGTGGATGGTAACAACTACGGTTACTTCTCCGTTGACCCGAATGGTCGCACCTTAACCGGGCTGGTTGTGGAGATGTATGACAGTGCCGCCTATACCACTTCGATTGAGGAAGTTGACCTGACCTCAAAAATCGTTGAGGGGCAACATGTTTATGATTTCCCCTTGGCAGAGGGCGCCAATGTGGTGCGTATGCGCGCTCAGTATGGCACCGGTGATGACAAGTCAACCGAGTACTCTTATTACTACGATGGTTTGCAGCCGTATGTCTATGCCGGCGATATCTCTTATACTTTGACTACCGGCTATAACTCTACAGTATATGTCGACCATGCGCAGGATGGCGCAATCCTGAACTTAGGTGGCAACGTCTATAACAAGGGATTCGGTTTTCACGCCGCCGGTTCTGCTCAGTTCGATATAACGCCCGGCAAGTATTCCCGCTTCGTATCGGATGCCGGTAAGCAGTATGGTCAGATCTACTGTATCGACCTGAAGCTGTATATTGATGGCACGGAAGTTGATTCGTATACCCATATCGACCAATCTGTAGTTGCCCATTGGGATTATGACCTGACGGATACTAACTCGTCGATTAAGGTATGGGCCGGTACGTCGAACGATAACAACTGGAACGACCACGTTTCGTTGGGCGGTACGCGCTTCTACCTCCCGACCGCTACACGTCAGCCGCAGACGCTTACCTGGGGTGATGAAACGGAATTTGAGGTGAATGCCCACAAGGATATGTCGTTTATCTTAGACGCATCGGCCAGCTCCGGTTTGCCGGTTATGTTCCGTATAATTAAGGGCGCCGACGCGGTGAAGATTACCGATGACGGTCAGCTGGTTTTCCCTGCCGCAAAGGAGGCTACCGATGTTGTTATCGAGGCTTACCAGCCTGGTGACGAACAGTGGGATCTCGCTCCGGCAGTAGTCCACACTTATCACGTTTCAAATACCGTAGTGGTGCAGATTGGCGAAACTATCACCTTGGAAAGTGAGGAGACTGTTGACGATTTGATTGACTTCAACGATGGTTTCAACAACACCGGTCAGGTGCAAACTACAGGTTTGGCTCAGGTTGGACAGTTAGACTATCAGTATCGTTTCCGCTCCGATGTTTGGAACTTTATAGCCTTCCCGACTGATGTCAATCTCGATCAGATTAGTAATCTTAACGAATTGGGCTTTAAATTTGGTGGCGAAGGTGTAACGGTTGGCACTCCCGGCTATTATTATATCAAGAAATATAATAGTGAGGCGTTGGCTGCTGGCGACGGCTCTGAAGAATGGACCGTGCTCACTACTGAGCCGAAGTTGGACGGCAAATGCGGCTATTTGATGATGGTCAGCAATGCCGGAGGTGAACCGGTTGAGGTGGCGTTCACATTGGACAATGTGTGGTTGCCTATGACGATGGATTTGGAGGACTTTAACGTCTCTTTCGACTTCTCGGCCTGCGACCCGAACACAACCCAGACCGTCTACGTGCGCTCCAAAAATGTTGACGGCAACACCTTGAAACTTACCGTTGACTACGAACCTGAAGAGCAATCTACGCTTCCGGTTAATCATGCTCGCGCATTGAAAGAAGCGCGTGTTACTTATACGCCAAATCGAGCAGGCCTCCGACTGACCTTGCCTGATGCGTCGTTGGCAAAAGTTGTAATCTATGATGCCAAGGGGAAGAACCTCATAAAGGCGGTAAACTATCATTCTCCCCAAATGATTGATGTTTCTGACTTGGCCCCCGGCAACTATAATATGTATATTTCCTATGGTAATGCGGTAGCTGCCCGACAGTTCAGCATTCCCAAACGATAATAATTCATTTGGTCAATCTATCTAATTCATTACCAATCATGATTCTAAAACATTATCTCATCATTGCTCCGTTGCTGGCAACAGGCTTAACGGCTGTTGCCGCAACCGAGTCAACGGAACACAAACCGGTGACTCACACCCATCTCGCTGAGGTGACGATTGCTGCCAATCGCGACAGCATGGCACGTATCAATTCTCCTCGTCAGTTAATCACCTTCCCAACGGCTGAGATTGATTTCTTGAATTGTCGCAGTATGGCTGAACTGCTCTCCGAGACCGGCCGTATCGCTGTGCAAAAGAGTCAGCAGGGTGGTGGTAGCCCTATGCTCCGCGGCTTTGAAGCTGCAAGAGTGTTGCTGGTAACCGACGGTATCAGAATGAACAACCTGATTTATCGTAACGGGCACCTGCAAAATTGTATTACTGTCGACCAATATATGGTTGATAATGTAGAGGCCGTCACCGGCCCGTCGTCGTTGCTTTATGGCTCGGATGCTCTCGGCGGTACGATTCTGTTTAACACACGTCAGCCTAAGTTATCTACAACCGGCGGCACGGCTGTTAACGGAAATGCAATTCTGCGTTACGGCAGTGTGAACGAGGAGGGAACTGCTCATCTCGACCTGAATATCGGATCGAAGAAGTTCGCATCGTTGACATCCTTTACCTATAGCCATTTTGGCGACTTGAAAGCGGGTCAGACTCGCAACCCATTTCTCCCGAAGGACGACCAATATATAACATGCGCCGGTTATGTCATCCCCGGTAGCGATGGTAATGACCAGTTTATTGAAAGCGACAAGCCTTATCTGCAGAGCCGCTCAAGCTATGTGCAGTATGACTTGATGCAGAAATTCTTATTCCAACCGTCGGCCGACGAACAGCATATCCTGGATTTCCAGCTGTCGAACACTAACGATTTCAACCGTTACGACCGTTTGGCTGCGATGTCGGAAAAGAATGGGGTTACAACGCCCAAATATGCTGAATGGTATTATGGCCCGCAATTCCGTTTGATGGCTGATTATCATTATACCGGTGAAAATAAACTGGGAGCCGACTTCGTGAAGGCGATAGTTGCTTATCAGCGCACTAAGGAGAGCCGCCATAATCGCAAGTTTAACGATCCGCTGCTTTACCATAACTTGGAAGCCGTTGATATGCTGACTATTAATACCGACTGGATTAAAGCTATTAATGCTCATAAACTTCATGCCGGAGTTGACCTGGCATTTAGCTTCCTGCGCTCAACCGCCGAAACCGAAAATCTCGCTACCGGCGAAATAGCCGACTATACAACTCGTTATCCCGATGGTGACAACCGAATGCACACGGCTGAAGCTTTCTTGACGCATGAATGGCGCATAAATCCGCAGTGGACAATGACCGACGGTGTGCGCTTGGGTTATGCCTCGGTTTACTCCAGCGTTAAAGACGTTGCTAATTTCCCATTCTTCGGCAATAAGAATTCTATGAGCCGCGACAACTTCACATATTCGCTGGCATGGGGCATGAATTATCTCCCGAACCACAGTTGGAAGTTCGCCTTCTCGGCAGAAACCGCTTATCGCGTTCCGAATATTGATAACACTTCAAAAGTGTTCGATTCGAAACTCGCTACTGTTACAATCCCTAACCCTGATTTGAAGCCTGAACAGACCGTATCGGCCGATTTGAACATTACGAAATATATCGGTGATAAATTAGTGTTTGAAAATGTATTGTTCTGTACTTATTTGTTCGACGCTATTACCACCGGTCGCGGCACATTGAACGGCAGCGATAAAATGGATTATCAAGGTGTCGACTGCGACGTTTATACCTCGCTTAACCGTGAGAAGGCGTTCATCTGGGGCTACTCCGGAATGTTAACCTACAAGGCATCGCGCAATGTACAGTTAGATGCTTCGTTTACATATACCCATGGACGTATTGTCTCGGGCGACGTTCACGCTCCGCTCGATCATATCCCGCCGATGTATGGCCGCTTTGGTGTCTCTTGGCTGAGCAACGATAGTAAACTTCGTTTCGACTTCTATGCGATTTATAATAGTCATAAGAGTATCGACGACTATAATATGGATGGCGAAGATAACATCGATTACGCAACCGTTAAGGGCGCTGATGGCGAAGGTATTCCGGCATGGTATACCCTTAACTTGAAGGGTAGCTGGCAAATCACCAAACAGCTGAAGGTGCAGGCCGGCGTAGAAAACATCCTTGACACGGAATATCGTACTTTCGCATCCGGAATCAATGCTCCGGGCCGAAATATTTATGCTGCTCTACATGTCGCATTCTAAATAAACTTTATCTCCAACCTTTTTGCTAAGAAGATCCCTTTATCTTTATCTGGAGGGTCGGTGGCGTAAAAACCATCGGCCCTTTTCTTACTTTTTTTGAAATTCGAGGTGAAAATACGGCGGAATTTTGCTAATTTTGAACCTGAATTATAAATGGAAGAAGAGCTGTTTGAAAGAATTTATGAGCGATAAGCAAAATATAACCACCAAGGGTAAAAAGATAACAGGTAACAGAAAACCCATCAGGCAACGGAAAAGAGCTAAGAAAATTAAAGCCGACCATCGTAAGGTATGGCTGGCGGTTGCGCTAGTTCTGTTGCTCGCTTTGGGCTATGGCGTTCAACAATGTAGCACAATGACAGCTCGCTATCATGGCGATAAGGCTGTTTGGGTGAAGATTCCTAAGGGGGCTACCTCGGCAGATGTTATCGATTCGTTACAACATAAGTTGGGCAAAGATTTCGGACTGCGGGTTGCTCGTTATTGGGATAAGGACACGGCGAAGAGTCGCGGTGCCTACCTGGTAGAGCCCGGAATGATGGCTTATGAAGTTGCTCATCGCCTAAATAAGGGGCGTCAGACCCCGGTGAAGCTAACGTTTAACAATCTGCGCACCCTCGACCAACTTGACGAAACGCTGTCGGGGCGCATGGATTGGACCGACGGCGAGTTCCTCGCAGCGTTTTCAGATGCCGCCGATTCGTTGGGCATTCGCAAGGCGATGTTCATCGGGCATATGATTCCCGATACGTATGAAGTTTACTGGACCGATACGCCGTGGAAGGTGTTGGATAAGATTCTGGACAACTATGATAAATTCTGGAATGTAGACCGCAAAGCTCAAGCTGAACAGCTTGGGTTGACTCCCGATCAGGTTACGATTGTAGCCTCAATCGCTGAGGAGGAAACCGCAAAGGCTGATGAGCGTGGGAAAGTAGCACGTCTATATATCAATCGCTATAAACGCGGTATGCGACTGCAGGCCGATCCTACAGTGAAATTTGCTGTAGGCGATTTTACGATACAGCGTATCGGCGGCGCGATGTTGGATAATCCATCACCTTACA
>CAZKYD010000056.1:0-15689 GCA_964556875.1 uncultured Alistipes sp. | reverse complement strand
GAAGTCGAAACACGCAGATTCTCACCGCCAGTCTCCGACTGACAGTAAGCAGTGCTATATGATGAGAGTAAAACACCCAATGTAAACACTAATGCCTTTGTGTTCATGTCTAAGTTAAAGTTTTTCAGGGAATGCCTTTTATTCTCTGGTTTCAGGGAATGCCTTTTATTCTCTGTGATGATATATTTAAGCACTGCAAAGATATACAATATTATTTGAGTTTGTATAATAATCTATGTAAATATTTGTTAATGTAGCTTAATATGCCTGTTACGCGCTATCTCACGCACATATATAATATACACAGCGAGGATATTTTTTGTATATTTGCAAGTAGATAAATCGAACCGAAACTAACTACCATAAATATGAAAGAAGAAATCAAAGAAAGGATTAACAGCTTTCGTTCTGAGATGAGAAATGCCGGCGTAACGGCCGCTATCATCCCCCAAACCGACCCTCACCTTGGAGAATATATCGCTGACCACTGGCAAGTGCGCCGCTGGCTGAGCGGCTTCACCGGTTCAGCCGGTTCACTGGTCATCACCGACAAAGAAGCCCTGCTATGGGTAGACTCGCGCTACTGGCTGCAGGGCGCACAGCAGGTTGAAGGCACCGAAATCATCCTGATGAAAGACGGCCTGCCCGAAACCCCGACCATCTCGCAATATCTCACCCGCCACCTGGTAAAAGGGGCTACCGTAGGCGTTGACGGCATGCTGTTCTCGGTAAACGAAGTAGCCACACTGCGCGCCACCCTCGAACATCAGGGCTTGAGCCTCAACACCCACTTCGCGCCGATTGACGCCGTTTGGGCCGATCGTCCGGAGATCCCCTCCTGCGAAGTGTTCCTCCACGACGAGAAATATGCCGGCAAATCGGCTACAGATAAAGTGCGCGACGTGCTCCAGCAAGTTAAAGAGCAGGACGCCGAAGCGCTGCTCGTTTGCGACCTCGCCGAACTGGCATGGGTGCTCAACATCCGTTCACGCGACGTACACTGCAACCCCGTAGCTACCGGATTCCTCTACCTCGCCTCTGAAGGCTCAACATTATTTATTAATGAGAAGAAAATCACCCCGGTCGTACGCGAAGCGCTGACCGCTGCCAAGGTTACCACCGCGCCCTACGAAAACGTCAGCAGCTTCCTGGAAGCGCTGCCCGACTCGGCAACCGTGCTCTACGAAGCATCCCACACCCCAAACAGCCTCGTTGACGCCCTCGGCAGCCGTGCCGTAGCCGGCTCCTCCCCTATCCCCTTGATGAAAGCCGTTAAGAACAGTGTGCAGATTCAGGGAATGCGCAACGCCATGGAAAAAGACGGTGCAGCCCTCGTCGGCGCATTCATGGAAATCGAACGCCGCCTGAGAGAAAACGTAGAGCTCACCGAACTCGACGTTGCCGACATCCTGACCGAATATCGCTCGAAGCAAGACCTCTACTTCGACGAATCGTTTGAGACCATCGCCGGTTATGGCCCCCACGGCGCGATCGTCCACTACTCCGCAACTCCCGAATCGAACGTAGCCGTTAAGCCCGAAGGATTGCTGCTGATCGACTCCGGTGCGCAATATCTCGACGGTACAACCGACATCACCCGCACAATCTCCGTAGGCACCCCTACCGCTGCCGAACGCCACGACTTCACCCTCGTACTGAAAGGCCATATCGCCCTCGACATGGCTGTCTATCCCGAAGGCACACGCGGCGACCAGCTCGACGCCCTTGCCCGCCTCCCGCTCTGGAAAGAAGGGCTCAGCTATCTCCACGGCACCGGCCACGGTGTAGGCCACTTCCTGAATGTGCATGAAGGTCCGCAAAGCATCCGCCTGAACCACGTGCCCATCACCCTGCGTCCCGGCATGATCACCTCCAACGAACCCGGACTCTATCGCACCGACGTTCACGGAATCCGATGCGAGAACCTCGTGCTGACCGTTGACGCCTGCACCACCGAGTTTGGCCACTTCTATCGCTTCGAGCCGATGACCCTCTTCCCCTGGGATCTCTCGCTGATGGAAACCGAGATCATGACTCAAGAGGAAGTAGACTGGGTAAACAACTATCATAAAGAAGTTTACCGCCGTCTGTCGCCCCGCTTGAACGACGAGCAGAAAGAATGGCTCCGCAACAAGACCCGTGAACTCAAAAAATAAGCCCATACAGAGATGCCACTAATCATGCCCCTCCGCGGGTTTACCCCTCAGATCGGCAAGGATTGCTTCCTTGCCGAGAATGCCACGATTGTAGGCGATGTAGTGCTCGGCGATGAATGTTCTGTATGGTTCAACACCGTGTTGCGCGGCGATGTAAACTCCATCCGCATCGGCAACCGCGTCAATATCCAAGACGGCTCCGTACTCCACACGCTCTACCAGAAATCCACCATCGAAATCGGCAACGATGTCTCCATCGGCCACAATGTAACCCTTCATGGCTGCAAGATTCACGATTATGCACTAATCGGCATGGGGGCCATCGTTATGGACGATGCCGTTGTTGGCGAAGGAGCTTTGGTAGCTGCCGGAGCAGTAGTTCTCTCGAAAACCGTGATCGGCCCTAACGAAATGTGGGCCGGCGCGCCCGCCAAGTTCGTCAAAATGATGGAACCGGCAAAATCGAAAGAGCTCAACCAAAAAATCGCCCACAACTATCTCTTCTACTCAAAGTGGTACACCAACCCCCAAGAGTAAATTTTCCCCTGATTTATTTTGCCAATTATAACTAATTCGTTATCTTTGCAAATGAATGATGATAATAGCAAAAACGACATTCGAACAATTCTAACCACAGACGAGTTTGACGCGTTTTATAATAGCCTGAATACGAAGGTTCAAACTAAATTCAAATATGTATTTGATGTAGTTCAAACCATATATTCTATTCCAACAAAATTCGTCAAGCATCTTGAAGGCTCCGACTTATACGAACTTCGAGTGTCTATTGGAAATAACGAATATCGAACTATCCTATTTGCCATTGATCATTCAAATATTATCGAAGCAAAAACGATCATTCTTCTAAACGGATTTCTCAAAAAATCCACAAAAGATTATCTAAAACAGATCGAATTAGCAGAGCGCATCCTAAATCAATTAGAATTATGAGACAGCTAGACCCCGCTAAATTAGCAAAACTCAAGAGCACAAACCAGTTACTCGATGCAGAGTATGGCCAACATGGCACTCCTGAGAGAGATAAATTCGACAGCGAAGCAATTGCTTGGTTTTACGGCAATATGTTGCGTGAACGACGTCGCGAACTAAATCTGACGCAAAAACAATTAGCAGAAAAAGTCGGCAGAGAGCAAAGTTATATTGCTCGTATAGAAAAAGGGAAAGTAGATCTACAACTTTCCAGCTTCTTTAGAATCGCCGCAGTTCTCGGCATACAACTTATACCGAACTACGTATAGCAATTACCAACTGCGCGGGAAATAGCTCTAAAGATAACGGGCGCCTCGGAGAAAAGCTCCAAGGCGCCCGTTTTTCGTTTTATTTTTTAGAAAAGCAAAAGCGGAGAGATTAGTCGATTTTGGGGAGGAAATCAAGGATTTCGGGACTGAAGGCAACGTTGCGATTCGGGAAAAGGCGGTTGAGGGTGCCATCAGCGATGAGGTCAGTGGGGGTGCCATCAACAATCCGGCGGGAGTGGGTCCGACTTCCGGATTCTGCGCCCGACTGCTCAACAATTAGCCAGAGTCGACCAGCCAGACGCAACGCAGCACCAACATCGTGACACGACAACACGACACCCTTGCCGGCATTGCGAGCCAGCTCGGCAAGCAATTGCAGAGTTTCCAATCGCGACGCCACATCGAGAAACGCCGTAGGTTCGTCGAGCACCATCAACGGAGTTTCCTGGGCCAACGCACGGGCAATCATCACCTTTTGGCGCTCACCATCGGAGAGCGACGCCACTTGTCGTCGGGCGAAGCGCTCCATCCCTACCGACTGTAGCGACGTAGCGACAACCTCGTTGTCGTGCTGCGACAGTCTGCCGAAGAAGCCGGTATGGGGCTGTCGACCAAGAGCGGCAAGTTCCCAAACGGTCAGTGCCCCGGCAAGAGTTTGATCCGTGTTAACCACACTCACCAATTTCGCCAACTCGCGCTTACTGACCGATGCAAGGTCGGTGCCATTCACGCGCACAACGCCACGAAGCGGGCGCAGATGGCCGGTAACACAGCGCAACAGAGTAGATTTCCCGGCCCCATTCGAGCCGAGCAGTGCAACCATCTCCCCCGTTTCAACCCTGAGGTTGACATCGCCATAGAGCGGTTTGCCATCGTATCCTACCTCGAGATTCTCGAGCTGAAGCAAAGATTCGGTCATCTGAAATAGCTGAGTTTATTGCGGTTAATAATTACATATATAATAATAGGTACGGAAATCAGTGGCGTAATTGCGTTCACCGGAAGCACGCCCCCGTTGCCACAGAGCAGCGAGATGCAGGCGCACAGCAAACCGGAAGCAGCACCCCAAAGAGCCGTGGCGGGAAGTAGTTGCTGATGATTCGAGCTGTTCAACGTCAGGCGCGCAACGTGGGGCATCACCAACCCGAGGAAACCAATCGGTCCGCAGAAAGCCGTAACGGCGGCGGTCAGTATACCGGAAATCAGCAACAGATAGTTGCGCGTTCCCTTTAGGTTTACCCCCATCGATTCAGCATAAGTCTCGCCGAGGAGCAGCGCGTTTAGGGGCTTTATCATCAGGAAGGAGGCAGCCACAGCCAGCAGTATCACCGGCCCGAACACCGCCAAATCCTGTAGCGTCACCCCGGAGAAACTGCCGAGCCCCCAGATTACGAAGGAGTGCACACCCTCTTGAGTAGCGAAAAAGTTCAAGATAGAAATTGCCGACGACGCCAGATAGCCAAGCAAAATACCGACAATCAGCAACATCGCCGAGCCCTTCACCACCTTCGAGAAACCGAGCAACAGCAGCAACATCACGCCTGCCCCAACCAAGGCTCCCGTCATCGCACCGGCATAATGTCCGATGCCAACCGCAGCACCGCCCCCGAGGAGCAGCATCATTATCGCCACACCGAGCGAAGCCCCGGTCGAAACACCGAGAATCGACGGCCCTGCCAAGGGGTTATTAAATGTGGTTTGCAGCAGCAGACCGGCAATCGACAACGCCATCCCCGACAATAATGCGCAGCACGCCATCGGTATGCGTAGCTCATAAACTATCAGTCGCGAAATTTCGTCAGCATCGCTGCCGGTCAGTGCGTGCCAAACCTCTACAGCAGGTAGGTCGACCGTGCCGCAAAACAGCAACGCCACGAACATCGCCACCGAGGCGAGCCCTACCGACCACATAATTATGCGGAAACGAGAATTGACAGGTTCTCCTATAGTATTCATATTAATCCCAATAGAAATAAATTTTTGAAACACGTGCAGGCGCAATCGGCACAACGGCAACGCGCGGCAGCGGCGAAACATCATCATAGCAGAGCACACCGAGCGCCCCACTGTCGATTACCACACTATCCTTATCGTAAACCGCATAGAACAGTGCACCGGTCGCTCCCGGTTCATCGCGTTGCAGCTCGGCAGAGAGGCGAAATTCATATTGCCCGGCAGCAATGCACGCCGGATTATTCACCTTCACACCCAAGCGACGCTCATTGTCGCGATTCACGGATAGCAATGACGACAGATAGCGCGTTTTCTCCTCCTCGCTCCATTGCGGGTTCCACTGCGCAGCAGCCTCCTTCACCGACTTATCGGCATATTCAACCGCTTGCTCGGCAACCTCGCCGGCATCCGCCGACGGCTTAGCCTCGCGCTTATCCATGCTCGGCACCCGCGGCACCTCCGTCAGCAATCCCTGAGCATACGCAAAACTCCTAAAGAGATACGCAGCGGCATCCTCACAGCAACCCGTCAGGCGGGCGAATTCGACAGCCATCCGGTCCATATCGGCCAACGAATCAGCCATCATTATAGCACGCTGATAGCCCGACGGGGCCAACGCCTGAATCATATATTGCAGTGGGGTGAACTCGCTGAGCGCATTTTCGCGCGCCAGCCCCACCAGTAGTTCCGGGAAACTCACATATCCCCTACCAAGCAGCTTTTTCAGCGCTTCCGGGAATTTCATTTTACTCTCCTTCATAACCTCAGATCTTAATTTACAGACTCCCAATAGCCCCGGTTTCACAGCACCCGCCACGAGCGCACCGGTCATTGCGGAATGAAGTTGTTCATCTTACAAAGATAGGTATATTTATTGATTAAAATTAAGAAAAGCGAGGTAATTTACATAAAAACGCCCGGAATCGCGTAGGCGATAGCGGGCGTTAGATGGGTGACGGCAAGAATCCGTTGAAAAGTCGGGCATCGGCCCGGCGGGATTACTTGCGGATACCGAGCTCCTTCTGGGCGATGATAGCACGGTAGCGAGTGATGTCCTTCTTAATCAGGTAATCAAGAAGGCGACGACGCTTACCTACGAGGGCCTTAAGAGCACGAGCTGTTGTATGATCTTTGTGATTTGACTTCAGGTGTTCAGTCAAATGAGCGATACGGACCGAGAACAATGCAATCTGGGCTTCAGGAGAGCCAGTGTCAGTCTTACCCTTACCGTATTTCTCGAAGATCTCGATTTTTTCGTCAGAATTCAAATGCATTCTTTCAGAGATTTTTTATGAGAAGTGAGTAAATAATATATTTTTGCGAGCGCAAAGGTACGCATTTCCCTTGAATCCCGCAAATATTCAGCAAACAATTTTCAATCAAGCAGATAGAAAAATCCGGTTCACCTTAGTCTTCGAGCGACATGCGATCCTTGGCGGGATTGCGGTAGTGGATTTTCCCTTCGATATACTCTTGAGTTGCAATAAGGGTGGGTTTTGGGAGCTTTTCGTAGTAGCGCGAGATCTCGATTTGCTCACGGTTTTCGGAGATTTCTTCGAGGTTGTCGTTCAACGAAGCAAATTCCTGGAGCTTCTTATCAAGTTCATGCTTCATTTCGAGAGCGATCTGGTTAGAACGCTTTGCGATGATGCATACTGTCTCGTAGACATTGCCGGTATCCTTGCAGAGATCCATCATGTCACGAGTGACGGTGTTGAGCGGGGCGTTTGTCTTCTTGTAATCCATTTATATATGGGGTTTTATCTTGCGAAATAAGAGTGCAGAGAGATTAATCTTTAACGTATTTGCGAGCGATTTTCAGGATGTTATCGGCTTCGCTGCGGTTTTTCGATTCGGGATAGTTATTGGTGAAGGAGTAATATTCATCAATAACATCGCGGAAACGATCGGCTTTACGTTCTTCAACCGATAGAGCTGCTTCCTGATATTTAGATTTCAGAATCAGCATTTCAAGTTCTTCCTTATATTTTGAATAAGGATATTCCTTGATGGCGTTCTGGGCGGTAACGATACAACTTTCATAGTTGTTGCCCAGATAGGTGCCAAGGTTGTAGTATAGCTGAGCGTTCTGGAGTTCTTTCAGAGTCAACTTATCTTGCAGCTCGAAGATAGCATTCTGCGCGAGCGAAACTTTATCCGAGCGGGGAAAATAATCAAGGAAGCCTTGGAGCTCTTCGATAGCCTTAACGGTCTCCGACTGGTCGAGCTGAGCCTCGGGGGAGTCGAGATAGTAGGCATAGCCGCAATAGTAGCGCGAGGGCTCGGTATATTTACCTTTGGGGTAACGCTGATAATACGACTTGAAATATGTAGCTGCATCGGGATATTCCTTGTTTTCATAATAGCTCATTGCGAGAAGGTAGAGCGATTCTTCGCCCTTATCGGAGCCTTTGAAAACCGTGATAACATCGCCCAGCAGCGTGTAGGCCTGAACATATTTCTTTTGTTCGAAAGCGCGCTTGGCGTAATCGAACTTGTAATTAGCATCGTTACTCTTGAGGACTCTCTGATATTCCCCACACGACGTAAGGGAGACAACAGCCATTAAGGCTACAGAAACCCACAAGATGAGTTTATTGATCATTTCTTTCGATAAGAGATTTCTCTGATTATTACGAAGAAACGCCCCGCGCAGCCATATCAGGGAGCATGAGGGTGTTTCAAGTGGCAAAGTTAGCTATTTTTTTTGGATTTATCAAAAAAATCTACTGAGGCATCACTACTATAGATGAAATCGTTTTTTGTTTGGAGTATTTTTGGTATTTTTGCAGATTGAAATGGCATGGGCTTGTCAGAAGCATAAAAAACGAGCCTTTTTGCCGGCCAATTTTGTCAAAACAACTTCTATGGCTTATAGAGAAGATAACAGTCAGCAACCCTCTCGATGGAATAAACCATCTCAACGAAATATAAATTTTGACGAATCAGATAATGAGCGCGACACATTCGACGCTCGTTATCCCCTCGACGAAGACGATTCGCAAAATTACCAGCCGCGCAACCGCCGCGACAGCTATTATCCGGAAGATGACGACGCGGAAGATTACAACAGCCGCCGTCAGCCTCGCCGTCGCCAGCAGCCTCGCGACGACTACAACGATGACTATCGCAACGAGCGCAACAGCTATCGCGAAAGTTCTCGTGATGACTATCGCGATGACGACTATCGTGAGAATTCTCGCGACGACTACCGCAGCGGCTACCGCGATGGTTTCCGCGACAACAATCAACAACGCAATTACTCCGACCAACGAGACAACCGCATGGACAGCACACCCAAAAAGCAGAATTTCCGCCAACGTCATCCGATATTTATGAACCTGCTTTACGCCATCCTGGCAGCATTTCTGCTAATCTGGATAGCGCTATGGTTCCTTGATTTCTGGACCTTCCATGGTCAGGAGCGTGCCGTGCCCGATGTTAAGGGACAAAGTTTTGAAATTGCGCAAGACAATATCTCCCACGCCGGACTGAGAGCTATCGTTACCGACTCGGTTTACGACAGCTACGCCCGTCCGGGGACCGTTGTGGAGCAGATTCCCATTCCTTCGGCAAAAATCAAAAAGGGTGGTGCCGTATATCTTACCCTTGTAGCATACACCCCCAAGATGGTGACCATCCCCGATTTCTATGACGTATCGGAGCGCCAGGCGCGCTCGATGCTTGAAGGGTTGGGCATCCACCAGGTGATGACCGTTACCGTTCCGTCGGAATACTCCGGATTGGTACTCGGCACCAAATTCAACGGTGTGTCGCTGCGCCCGGGAGCAAAAGTGCCGGTTACAGCTGTTATCACCCTTGAGGTTGGCGGCGGCATGGATGCCCTCGAAGCTGACGGCGAACTCGTCGACTCAGCCGCCATCGAGCAGGTAATCGACGCTCTTAACATCGACTAATCTTTACCCCCTCTATCGCCTAATACTACAGAGAATATGACCAACGAACCTATGCAACCCGAACTCGATGAGTTTGAACAGCTTTCCGACGAGGAGAATGGGCTTTATGAACATTACCGCATCGTTGCCGACCAAGGGCAGCAACTCTTGCGTGTCGACAAATTTCTTGTCGACCATCTTCAGAAGGCATCGCGCAACCGCATCCAACAGGCGGCTGAAGCCGGGTGTATACTCGTTAATGGCAAGGCGGTAAAGTCGAACTATCGTGTTAAGCCGCGCGACGTGGTGTCGGTCGTAATGGACCGTCCGCGCTACGAGATGGAAATCACGGCTGAAGATATCCCCTTAGACATCGTTTATGAAGATGACGACTTGCTGGTTGTCAACAAGCCGGCTGGGCTAGTGGTACATCCCGGACATGGCAACTGGACCGGCACCCTGGTTAACGCGCTCGCCTGGCATCTGAAGGGAAATCCCGACTACGACGTAAACGACCCTCGTTTGGGGTTAGTTCACCGAATCGACAAAGACACCTCCGGCCTACTCGTTGTTGCGAAAACGCCCGATGCAAAGACTCATCTCGGCAAGCAGTTTTTCAACAAGACCACCAAGCGCGAATACCGTGCACTGGTGTGGGGCATTCCGAATCCTCCGGCCGGACGCATCGAAGGCAACATCGGTCGCTCGCTGAAAGACCGTCTGCAGATGGCGGTTTATCCCACCGATTCCGAATTGGGGAAACATGCCGTCACACATTATGAAACCCTCGAGACCTTCGGCCATGTATCATTGGTAAAATGCGTACTTGAGACCGGACGTACCCACCAGATTCGTGTTCATATGCGCCATATCGGCCATCCGCTTTTCAACGATGCCCGCTACGGTGGCGACCAAATACTTCGCGGCACGACCGCCGCATCCTATCGTCAGTTTGTAAAAAACTGCTTCGACATCTGTCCGCGCCAAGCGCTTCATGCCCGCACCCTAGGCTTTGTCCACCCCCGCACCGGCGAAGAACTATTCTTCTCGGCACCCCTACCCTCCGACATGGAGCAGCTCATTGAGCGCTGGCGCAACTACGCTGCAAATCAGTAATCATGAAACTAATTCATACCAGCGATTGGCATCTCGGCCATATTCTTTATGGATATGACCGAACTACCGAACAGCTATTTATGCTCCGGCAGATTGAAAACATCGTGAAGGAGCAACAACCCGACTTGCTTATAATAAGTGGCGACGTATATCACAATCCGCAGCCACCGGCCGCCGTGCAGACTATGTTTTCCGATGCGATAGTCCGTATACATACGGCGTGTCCGGAGATGGTAATGGTTGTGACCGCCGGGAATCATGACAGCAGTAACCGTCATGAGATTTTCAAGACGCCGTGGCAAACGCTTAACGTTTACGCCATCGGTTTGCTCGACAAAGAGAATATCGACCGCCATATCATCGAACTGCCGGGCAAGGGGTTTGTTGCGGCATTCCCTTATGCCCATGAGCGCAATATCCCCGAAGGATTTTTTCAATCGGTTTTAGACCAAATTCAGCAACGCAATGTCGACAACTTGCCGGTAATAATGACCGCCCACACTACGGTCAGTGGGTGTGACTTCTCCGGTCATGACAACGCTTCGGAACATACCGTTGGCGGCATCGATGCTTTCAACCTAAGCGAAATGGGCTCAGGCTACGATTATTTGGCCCTCGGGCACATCCATTGTCCGCAATGGCTGCATGGCAGCGACCATCGTGCTCGCTATTGCGGCACTCCCCTCCCGATCAACTTTAGTGAGACACAAAACCACAGCGTTACGCTTATTGAGCTTGCACATCATGGCGATGAACTTCGCGCGGAGACTATTCCCATAGAGAATCCGCTCCCACTGATTTCGTTGCCGGAGGCCGGGTTTACCAACTGGGATTCGGCGTGCCAACTGCTCCGCGAGTTTCCCGACGACGTTCCGGCGTATATTCGCTTGAATGTCGAATTTGAGGATTATCCCCCGACATCGGCCCAAGCCGAGGCTTTCGCTATCGCAAAGGATAAAGCAGCAAAATTCTGCATTATCAATTTCTCTCGCAAGAATAGCAATGAGGGGAACGAGGAGCAACTCGCCGCCTTCACCATTCAAGAGTTCCAAGAGGAAGCCCCGATTGACATCGCGCTACGTTATGTCGCGGCTCGCGACCTGCCTTTCAACGAGGAGTTACAACAGATGTTTCGCGAAGCCGTAAAAGCTGTCGACGAAGAAAGCCGCAACAACAACTAACCGCTCCCCTATCCCGATTCAACCATGAAACTTCAGAAACTCACCATACATAATATTGCGTCGCTAAAAGATGCTGAAATCGACTTTGAGCATGGGCCTCTCGCCAATAGTGAGGTGTTCCTCATCGCGGGTGAAACCGGCTCGGGAAAGTCGACAATTCTCGACTGTATCTGTCTGGCGCTTTACAATGCCACTCCCCGACTGACCAACAAGGTTATTATCGATGCAGGGAAAGCTGACTTCGACCCGGAGGTAAAGGTGTTCGACCCGCGTCAACTGTTGCGCCGCGACGCTACGGAATGTTTCGTAAATCTTACGTTTATCGGGAGCAATGGCGTCAGCTATGCGGCGAACTGGAGTGTGGCTCGTGCCCGTAAAAAGATGAAGGGGCAAGTGCAGGGTGAGGTGTGGACTCTGAAGAATCTACGCAACGGCGACTCGCTTACCCGCAAAAAAGATATCGCTCGGGAAATTGAGAACGCGGTAGGACTGACTTTCGAACAGTTTTGCCGTACTACGATGCTCGCCCAGGGTGAATTTACGAAGTTCCTGAAGAGCACCGACGATGAAAAAGCCAACATCCTGGAGAAAATTACCGGAGTGGATGAATACTCCAAAATCGGCAAGAAGATTTTCGAGCTTTACGCTTCGAAACGTCGCGACGCCGAGGAGGCTCAGTTGTTGGTGAATGGTGTGGTAACTTTAACCGATGAGCAGGTCGCCGAGCGAGGCTGTCAGTTAGCGAAGCTCAACGAGGAGTGTAATTCGGTCGACAAGGCAATTAAAGTTGCCAACACCAAAAAGAAGTGGATTCAAGACAATGCGACGATCCAAACAAAGGTTGAAAAGGGGATGGTCGACTACACCCAAGCCCTTGAGCTTATCAAGTCGGAGCAGTTCAAACAGCAGCAACAGCAGGTGGCCCGATGGAAGGGGACTGTCGACGCACGCGGTTGGTTGAAAGATATTTCCCAACAAAAGCAAAAAATCACGTCGCAAGAGGAGCAGCTGACCATGCTCTCTAACGATTTCTCGGCGGTAGTCGCCGGCAAACTCTGGCTGGAGGAGAATATTGCGAAGCTGAAAGGTGAGTTAACTGATATCAACACGGAACTTGCAGCCGAGGCCTCGCGAGTTGCCGTATATGAGCAAGAGCAGACTATTTGCACTCTGCTACAAAATATTCTGGCAGATCGCTCTAATATTCTCAATGAAACTAAAGCGATTGCCCTGAAATCCGAAATGCTCAACGGCCCTCTCGCTGCTGATAAGGAGCGTACAAAAAAGGCGCTCGCTAAGGCTAATGAAGATGTAAACAAAAATAATCTGCAGGTGCACGATCTCGACGCTCAGCTTACGGATGCCGCGCTCCCTGATTTACGCCAACTTAAAGAGGCGGAGCAAGAGCGCATCAACACTATCACCGCTGCTCAAACCTCTCTTAGTGCTCTTAACAAGGAGCGGGAACGTGCTGCCAACCTGAAAGCCGCCCTGGATGTAACTCTCACAACCATCAACGAAAAGAGTTCGCAACTCGAGAACCTCGCTCCGAAACTGGCCTTAGCAAAGGCTATTATGGATGACCGCAAACTGGCGATGGAACGTCAGCAAGACTCGGTAAATTCATGGGCGGTAGCGATTCGTCGCAAACTGCAGGTTGGCGATGCCTGTCCGGTGTGCGGCGTGACGATTGAGAATCATCTCCCCCTAGAGGCGGAGCTGGCAAAGCTATATGAAGATGCCGAAAAATCGTTCAATGAGGCGGAAAAGAGCTACAACGATCTTGACAGCTTGAAGCGCAACTTAGAGGCTGAACTACGCAGCTACCGCGACCGTTACACTCGCGACAAGCAGGCTTTCGACGCTGACAAATCGGTGGACGAGGCGTTGCAGATGGCGTTGCAGGCTTGCAGTAAGTGTGGTTTAGAATCGGTTGACGATGATACTGCTGAAAAGCTCGTTATGGCTATGCAGCTGGCGCAAGAGTCGCTGTCATCGCTCAATGAAAAAATCAAAGCTGCCGAGGTCCTTTTTGCGCAACTAAAAGCGGCGCAGAATACCGATGAACAGTTGCGCCGACTTCTCGACAAGGCGCACACTGATGTGGAGGCTGCTACAAAGGCTATTGATAATTGCTCTACGCAGATCGAAATCTCTCGGCAGCTGATTCAGACGAAGCAAGCTGACATCGCCTCTGCTGAGAGCAAGGTTATGGATGCCCTCGGCAACAGTAGCTGGGCTCATAGCTGGCAAGAGTCAACCGCTGAGTTTATAGATGAACTGAAAACAGCTACTGCCACTTTCAGCAAACGCGTAGAACGTCAGTCGAAACTCTCCCTGGATATTGAAAACAACAGTCAGCAACTATCAGATGTAACTGCCGGGCTCGACAATATTCTCAAAATTCATGAGCCATGGCAGCAACTGACGTCACCGGCAAGCCGTCAATATCCGGGACTTCTGGCGCAGGTACACGAGCTGCGCACGGCGGTTGCGCTCTGCAAAAACAACATTAAGGAGGCCTCTGCGAAAGCCGATGAAGATTTGCAGCGGCTCAACAGTTTCTTCGAGGCCACTCCAGAGGAGTCGGTTGACGCGCTTGACGCGCTGAACGCAATCTCGGCTGACGCAATTTCCCTCACAGAGCAACAAATTAATGCTTCTCTGACCAAGGTTTCCAATCTCCAAACCCTCCTCGAACAGTATAAACAAGAGCAAAAAGCCCACCGCGAGTCGTGCCCGGAACTGTCGGAGAACGACACTCCGGAGCAGCTCGATCTACTCATCGCGCAACTCTCCTCCAGCTTTTCGGAATACCATCAGCAGATCGGCGCTATCAACAATGAACTGCAGCAAGACAAGGAGAACAAGGCGAAATTGCATGACCTATTGAACGACGCACAGGCCAAGAAGGAGGTTGCCGAGAAGTGGAAACACCTAAACGAACTCTTTGGCGATAAAGACGGCAAAAATCTGCGCAAGATTGCCCAAAGTTTCATTCTCAACAATCTGATCCGCTCGGCCAATACCTATATGAAAACCCTCTCCGACCGCTATACCCTCGTCATCACTCCCGGCACATTCCTTATCTCGGTAGTCGACAGATACCAAGGGGGCGTAAAGCGCCTGGCCTCCGGCATTTCGGGCGGCGAGTCGTTCCTGGTTTCGTTAGCGTTAGCCCTTGCGTTAAGCGACATCAACCAAGGCCTCACGGTCGACACACTATTTATCGACGAAGGCTTCGGCACTCTCAGCGGTGAACCGCTGCGCAACGCCATCGACACCCTCTACAACCTCAACAAACAGGGGGGCCGACGCGTCGGCATCATAAGCCACATCGAAGAACTCCGCGAACGCATCCCCGTTCAAATCAAAGTAGAGCAACCCAACGCCTCCTCCGCCTCCACCATCTCCATCGTCACCCTCTAATTAATTTTTTTACCCCCTCGCATTGACGTTACTCTCCAAAAATATAACAGCGATGAATGATGAGACTTGTCTCTTTCATTCATCGCTGTTACTATATCTACGATTAAACCGATTAGTCGCGATAGGCTTCGGGCAACTCGCTCATTGAGCCTGACCAGTTAACCGACAAGCTGAAGTCGTCATTCCAGTTGTCGCCTTCTCCACCTATGCCATTGGCATAAGCGATATTCACACTGACAGTGTTGCCGTTGCGAGTAATTTTCAAATCGCTTTTGCTATCACTGGTTGAGCATTCACCCTGGAATCCATCAGATGTGTATGTAGCCTCCTTGACAACATACATACTATATTTGTTGGATGCCACAACGCAAGTTTGAGGCACATTGTCGGTCGAAGCATAATCAATAGAGAGGAAGCTCATTTTCGACGGGACTGAATTGCTTGTAACGTCCCAACTGTAGAACTCAATGTGCATCTCCGAGCCCTCGCTCCAATAGTATGCATAGTTCATTGTTACAGTGCTGTTGTTGATTACAATGCCGCCGTCACCATTGGAGTCGCCTCCATCGTCAGGGCCATCATCTCCACAGGCTGTCATGCAAAGGCCTGCAAATACTGCCATTAAGGCAATGCCAAATTTTCTAAAAGTTTTCATTGTGTGAGAATTAGTTATAGGTAGTTTCGTAGTATGAGCCAATA
>CAZKYD010000055.1:0-15815 GCA_964556875.1 uncultured Alistipes sp. | reverse complement strand
TGTTATACCAATGCGGATCGTAGACAAATTCCGGTTTGCGGGTAAATTGCATGTAGAGGGTAGGATAACCCGGGTAGAGGCAGCATGCTACTCCGTTCCCGACGGGCTGACACTCCTTGTTGAGGGCGTCGTTTGCCATACAGAGGGCGTTGCTCTCGCGGAAGGCGAGGAACGGGCGGAACTGAAGGGTTGTTGCGGAATGGGCGTCGACCAGTGTGTAGCGGATTAGGATTCGGCTTTCATTCTGGATGAAGATTTTCTCCTTAGTGAGGATTACACCACCGACGCGGTAGGTTGTACGAGGCACGCTCTCGCAGTCGAATTCGCGGATGTACTTGTGACCGTTAGGGTTGTAGACCCCACCCTGATAGCGGTGAAGCCCCAAGTTGAATGGAGCTCCATGCTGAATTACTGTTTCGTCGAGCGACGACAGCAGTACGTGTGGGTTATAATCTCCATCACCCATCGGCACAACCAACAGCCCGTGTTGCTTGCGAGTGTTGCAGTCGACAATTGATGTGCAGTGATAAGCCCCGGCCTGATTAGTTCGCAGCATCTCTTTCGGTAGAGATTGCTCCAAGTTAATCATTAGTTTCTTATCAAACTTGAGATAACTCATTGGTTTATATAGGTTTATTAAGTAATTTACGGTATAGATGTCGGGTTGCGCTCTATTGTAAGATAGCGTGAATCAGACATAGATTTGTTTGTTCCTACGAAAATACAATTTTTTTAGTACGGAAGCAAATATCTGAACTAATTTTAACAAAAATAAAGATAGCCGCGCCCTACGCAGGGCTCGGCTATCTTGAGCTACCAACTGATGTTGGTCTTTTTTTATGTCAAGGAAGTGTTAAATTTTTCCTTTTAGAATCATCGTGAGTCGTTAGATTATTCTGCGAAAACAGCCTTTGCTACAGCCTGCTTGCCATCGGTAGAAACGGCCTTGATTACGTATACACCGGCAGCGAGTTTGGTGTCGTTTGCAGCAGCGGGTGCGTTGTTAGAGTAAACAAGTTTGCCGGCGAGGTCGTAAACGTTAACTGAAGCAGCGTCGCCATTGATCTTGATAACGCCGTTGCGGCTTGCGCTCACGCCGAAGCTCTTATCAGCATTAGCAGCTACGCTCTGGATGCCGGACTGGGCAGCGGGGAGATTGAGAACGATAGAGTATTCAGCGTCGTTAACGTCTTCAGCATATAAGTTGTATACCCAAGAGGTCAGTACGGTCATGTCGGGGGTTGCAGTAGGCATACCATCGAGGAGAGTCTCATCGTAGAGATAAGTAACATCATAAGTGTCATAGTCAACTTCATAACCTGTGATAACTGAACCTTCAAGATATATATCCATCCAATCAGCAACATCTTCGGAACGAGTTGCTACGTAGTCGCGCAGACGTACCCATTCATCGCTGTTGGCAGCTTTAGCCCAAGCCAAGCGGAGGTAACCGTCAAGACAGGTCTGACCACCGAGCATATCGCCGTTGTTGCTTATGAAGTTAGCGCAGATGCTGAGAGAGCTTGAACTGTCGTCGCCACCAACGCCAAAGTCGTCGTCCAAGTCATCATCGTCGTCGCCTTCATCAGCATTGCCTTCATCTTCGCTTTCGAAGATGTAAGATTTGTAGTCGCCGGTTTCGAGGTTGAAGTAGTAAGGAGAGTAGGAATAGCCTGACCAGAAGTCACCGGAAGCTTTAGTAGCTGCAACGTGAATACCGTTGGCCGACATGAATACAGAGTTCATCAAGAAGTCGGGAGCGCCAGCTTCAAGTACATCCCAATATACATCATTAAACACGTCTGCTTTTTCATCCCATGCTGCGTATGCTTCGTAGTATGCCTCTTTAGCTTCGTTGTATGCTGCGAGCTCGTCTTCAGTCATGTAGTTGGTTGCGACAGGATATGTGGAGCCGTCACCATACCAATAATCATTATAGTCTTTGTTGTATGCCTCGCGTTCTTCGTCGTTCATGAAATTAGTTGCTTTGGGCTCCTCAGGCTGGTTTTCCCAATCGGGGAATTCTGTACCGAGATTTTGGAGCTCGGGGTGAACATATTCGTATGTCCAGCTACCATCAGCCTGTTCATTGTAAACAAGCAGTGTATGCATATAACCGGCATAGTCGGTAACTTGAGCAATAAGTCGCTTGCCATCGTTACTGATGCCGAGTCCGATAACATACTGAGGCATGCGTTTGCCGGTGAAGTCAACGGTCGGATAAGGAAGCTCGATCATGTCGTAAGTGCCTTCGTCGTTGCGCTGCCAAAGCAGGGGCACTGAATAGATCATGTCGATATTGTAGTTAGCTCCTACAGCGGCACTGGTACCGATAATGCGAGAACCATCGGGGGTGATGCCGTGAGCGCAGTTTGTTGAGGTGTTGAGAACTTTGAGGGCAACCCATTCGCCTTCAGGATGTTCGGCGGTGATGTGGAAGTAACCTGCGCCACCGGTATAGGTGCTACCACCAACAACGATACCATTGTTGCTTACAGAGTTGCCATAACCTGCTTCATAGTTGATGTCAGAGTCGTCTTCGGGAGCTTCGAGGCGGTAGACATCGCCTGTCTTCAGGTTGTAAAGGGCGAAATTATAGTCGCCTGAACTAACTGCCCATTCTCCGTTAGGAGACACGTGAGAAAGCATTGAACCAGCAATTTTCTGTGCGGGTTCGCTGTCATCCTGTGCAGATACAACTGTGGCGCAACTGAGGAGAGCACCACCCATGAGGAGTAAAAATTTCTTCATGTGCAAGAATTTTTAAGTGTGAATATTATGATTGTGTTAATTAAATATCCCTTCTGTGAGCTGCTTCGCATCAGTTACCTCTTTGGAGATAACCCAGTGGGAGATGCATGTTCCGTTGGAGGCGGTTGTATAGCAGTCGTGCAGTTGCCAGCCCAACATACTCATCGTATTGAGGGCATCAACCAAATACTTAAGCTGGCGCTGATCTCGGAACTTTTGTAGGTCGGCAGGCTTGGTGTTGGTAAGAGTGTGGAAAATGTCACCGGCAACAAACTTAATTTCAACCGAACGCTGGTTGAGTTGGCTCTGTACAGCTTGGATTTCCATAAATAATCGGCGCGTAGGCTTGACCTGCGCAACTGAGTCGGTCGGCGTGGCTGTAGCAACATCCTGGGCGTTTACCGTTAAAGAAATTGCACTAATTAATAGTATTGCAAGAAATCCGATAATTCTATTCATTATTATTAACCTATTGGCTGAATGGTTTAACATTGCTTATCTTGAATCTGCCTGCAAGTTAGCAAAAATTCTCTAATAAAACACGATATACACATTTGAATTAACAAACTTTAATATTAACTAATATTTACGTTGCAGTTGCTGTTTCGTATAAAAGTATTAACATTATTGCGTGTATATAAGCGAAAATCCCATATCTGTATGTGAGATTGTAACATACAGATATGGGATAATGTTAGATATAAAGGATGCTATTTAGCATGCTTATTAGGCATACATAGCTTCGATTACTGAGGCATATCGGCGATTAATCACCGGACGGCGGATTTTCAGGGTGTTGGTAAGTTCGCCGTTCTCCATTGTAAATTCACGGGGAAGGAGGGTGAATTTCTTAATTTTTTCAAATGATGCAAGCCCCTCTTGAAGAGCTTCGATACGCTTGGCAATCATGTCGATAATCTGGCTGTTTTTGAGCAGATCTTCAAGAGTCTTGTATTGGATTTTCATCTTTTGAGCGTACTCTTTAATCGCTTCGATTGCGGGCACGATTATGGCGGTGACATACTTGCGGCTTTCGCCGATTACGGCTACTTGGTCGATATATTTGTCTTCGCCGAGGCGGCTTTCTATAGCTTGCGGGGCGATATACTTGCCGTTGGATGTCTTGAAGAGGTCTTTCAAGCGGTCGGTCAGCACAAGAGCGCCTTTTTCATCGAATTTGCCGGCATCGCCTGTGCGGAACCAGCCATCTTCGGTGAAGGCTGCTGCCGTTTCTTTGGGTTTGTTGAAGTAGCCGCGCATTACGGTCGGTCCTTTAACGAGGATCTCGTTCTGCTCGCCGATTTTCACGTTGACTCCTTTCAGTACTTCACCGATGGTGCCGACTTCATAGCCAACATAGGGGAAGAAGCTTACGGTGGCGGTAGTTTCCGAGAGGCCGTAGCCAATCACGATGTTTACTCCTAGGGAGTGGAAGAATTCTACGATACCGGGGCTCAGGGGGGCGCCGGCAGTGGGGTAGAGGTTGCCGTGGGTAACGCCCATGGCTTTCTTTACCATCGAGAAGATAGTCTTATCGAAGAATCGATATTGGAGTTCGAGCCAACGGGGCACTTCCAAGCCGAGGCGCTTGTAGTGGAGGTTGCGACGGCGACCAACGCTGAGGGCTCTGTTGATAATCTTGGTTTGCAGTTTGCCGGCGTGGCCGATGATGTCCTGAATTTTTGTGTAGGCTTTTTCCCAGAAGCGAGGTACGGAGCACATACATGTCGGGCACACCTCCTTAATAGTGTCAGCAACGATCTTCGGGTTGCGGTTGACGTAAACTTGAACGCCCATATCGAGGCAGAGGTAGGTCCAAGCTTTTTCAAAGATGTGGCTCAAGGGGAGGAAGCAGAGCGAGGTGTCGCGGTCTGACAGCGAGGTCAGGGCGTGATGGTGCATCTCGATGGCGGCGTTAAAACAGCTGTGGGGCAGGATTGCGCCCTTGGGCTCGCCGGTGGTGCCGGAGGTGTAGAGCAGGGTTGCGATATCGTCAGCTTCGGCTCGTGCGGTGCGATCTTCAACAGCCTTGCGACATTCACTGCTTGCGGCTTTGCCGAGTTTCAGTAGAGATTCGAAAGATAGGGTTTGCTTGTCGTCGGCGTCGAGGGTGATGTCATCATAAACCACGATTTGCTTGAGCGAGTCGACCGAAGCGGCTACTTCGCGTGCGATATGATACTGATCTTCGGTCCCGGCAAACAGAATTTTTGCGCCGGAGTCGCGGACGATATATTCAACTTGTTCTTTTGAAGAGGTTGCATAGATAGAGACCGTGACTACACGGTTTTGGAAGCAACCAAAGTCGGTGGCAAGAATTTTGGGATCATTGGGAGAGAAAACTGCCACCCTCTCTTGTTCTTCAACGCCTAAAAGCTCAATAGCGCAGGCTACTGCCGACGCATTTTCTGCAAGCTGTCCCCAGCTTATGGGAGCCCATTTATTAGCCCCTTTACGTTCCCAGAGAGCAGGATGCTCAGCTGAATACTTGGATAATTGGCGTTGAATTAGGGTCGTTAATGTATTTGCCATATTGGAAACAAATGTAGGAGAGATTTAATCAAAATTCTCCAAATTTTCGCAAAGTTACCGTTTTTGGCGCAATTTCAGACTATGAAGTAACGAAAATCGTTCATTCGCTTAACATTTATTTACATAAAGAGAGCGCCAAGTGCTCTAAAATGGGGCTGACTTGGCGCTCTTTTCTATGTTTTGTTCGTGTTTACTGACGGAGACGACGGGCGTAATCTTCGGGGTCGTTGGCCACCTCGATACCACGGATGTAGATGGGGTTCAGAACCGGGTTTACAACTTTAAAGTAGGTCTGAGTTTCGAAGAGGTCGCGGCCAATAAGACCTTTGACAACGGCATCGATAATCGTACGAGAAACGGCCATCTGCTCGGGGTTGGCGGCGATAGAGTCTGCTTCACCCATTTCTACAATTTTGTCGATCATATCTTGCGAAACGTTGAAGTTCGCCAAGAAGGATTCTTCGTTGGGATAGGTCTTTTGCAGCTGTTTGCGGTTGGTGTCTACGTAGGTGATAGAGTAGCGGTTGAGGATACCTTTGGCGGTGAGGTCGCGATAATAGTCGGAGTAGCCGGTGGTGTCAACCGGAACGAAGATGTCGGGCATGATGCCGCCACCACCGTAAACGGTGCGAGCGGAGCGCAGTGTTGCGAATTTCTCTGAGTCGGAGAAATGGATAGAGTCGGCCGAGGTGAATTCACCGGATTCGTAGCGATGAAGCATATCTTTGCGATATTCGTCGCTGTTGCCTCGTTCGTAAGGCTTCTGGATGCATCGTCCGGAGGGGGTGTAATATTTCGAAACGGTAAGGCGAATCATTGAGCCGTCGGGGAATGGGAACGGACGCTGTACCAGACCTTTACCGAAGGTGCGACGCCCTACGATTACTCCGCGGTCGTTATCCTGGATAGCTCCGGCGGTGATTTCTGATGCCGAGGCTGAATATTGGTTTACTAATACTACCAATCGTCCGTCGACAAATTCGCCGTTGCGGTCGGTGGCATAGAAATGCTCTCCCATTGAGGGGGATTTGGTGTAAACAACGAGGTCGCCACGGCTGAGGAAGCGGGCAGCGAGGTCGATGGCTGAGCCGAGTAGGCCGCCGCCGTTATCTTGCAGGTCGAGCACAAGGTTTTTCATTCCCTGTTTGCGAAGCTTATACATCGCTTCGGAGATTTCGTCGGGGGTTGATTCGGCGAAGCGCGAAAGGCGGATATATCCGGTAGTAGCGTCGGCCATATAGGCTGCATCAACGCTATAGACGGGGATATCGTCGCGAATAACCAGGAAGTTGATAGGCTCGGCAACACCTTTGCGGAGAATTTTCAGACGAACGGGTGTGCCTTTCGGGCCGCGCAATAGCTTGATAACACTTGAGTTAGGGCGTTTAACGCCTGAAATTAAAGAGTCGTCGGCCTGAATCAGACGGTCGCCGGGGAGGATGCCTACTTTTTCCGATGGGCCGCCCGATGTTGTCTGAATTACGTAGAGCGTATCGTTCAACATGTTGAACTGTATGCCGATACCGGAGAATGAACCGTCGAGCGGAGTGGTGAGCTCTTTGGTCTCTTCAGGGTCGGAATAGGTTGAGTGAGGGTCAAGAGTGGCGAGCATCGCCTTGATAGCCTCTTCAGCGAGTTTGTCGGGGTTGACAGTATCGACGTAGCAAGCTTCGATATATTTTTCAGCCTGGGCGATTTTATTAGCAGCCGGAATTTTTACGGGACCATTGCCAAAAAGAGCGAAAAGGTCGCTCTGCGCTGATGCGATGAAGGCTACTGCCAGCAGTAGCGGAAGCGCTAAGAGAGATATGCTATTTTTTTTCATATTAATCCGATTTATAGGATTGGGTCAGAGACTTATTTCTCTGAAGTATAGGTATATATACTGATTCTGAAATTCAGGGGATAAATTGCTTATATGGGGCGCCGAAGTGGGCAAGTTCTCTAACGAGCGATGAACTAACGGCGGCTAATTCGGGTAGAGTTGGGAGATAGATAGTTTCTATAGGGTTGGGTTGAGTAATCATTCGGTTGGCGTCGGCCATGGTGGTTTCATATTCGAAATCACTGACAGAGCGTACGCCTCGTAGCAGATATGAGGCGGAGCGAGAGCGAGCGAAGGCGGTAGCAAGTCCGGTAAAACTTTCAACGGCTACTTTCGGTTCGTCGGCATAGAGTTTGCGGATGGCGGCAATGCGTTCATCAAGGGGCATCCAAGGCTGTTTGGCAGTGTTGACTCCTATCCCGATGATAATCTTGTCGAATAGCCCGAGTGCACGGTCAACGATCGACTTATGACCAATCGTAAAGGGGTCGAACGACCCGGCGAAAAGTGCTATTCTTGTTTTTGCTGCATCCATAATTTGCAATAACTTGTAGATTTGCCGTCACTCAGAAAATTACTTAACTTAGGAGTTGACCGACTATTTAGAGATCGGCATCGTCGAGGTCGGAGTCATCTTCAATAACAAGGTTGTCGATGATGAAGTTTTGGCGCTCGGAGGTGTTTTTCCCCATGTAGAAGTCCAATAGGTCAGACACGGCATCCTCTTTCTTAAGGGTTACGCGGTCGAGGCGCATATCCGGACCGATAAAATCGCGGAATTCGTCGGCAGAGATTTCGCCGAGACCTTTGAATCGTGTGATTTCAGCGTGGTTGCCGAAGCGGGCGATTGCGTCGATACGTTCCTGGTCGGTGTAGCAGTAGTAAGAGTCTTTTGTCTCCTCTTCGTTTTCGGCAGTTTTACGCGCTTTCTTCTTTGCACCACCTCCATTGCGACGCACTGCGCGCTCGTCGCGCACACGGAACAGTGGGGTCTGCAGGATATAAACGTGACCCTTCTTTACCAGGTCGGGGAAAAACTGCAGGAAGAATGTGAGGAGCAGCAGACGGATGTGCATACCGTCGACATCGGCATCGGTAGCGATGATTACGTTGTTGTATCGGAGTCCTTCAATGCCGTCTTCGATATTGAGGGCAGCTTGGAGGAGGTTAAATTCTTCATTCTCGTAGACAACCTTGCGGGTCATGCCGTAGGAGTTGAGGGGCTTACCTTTCAGCGAGAATACGGCTTGAGTTTCAACGTCGCGAATCTTGGTGATAGATCCGGAGGCGGAGTCACCCTCGGTCAGGAAGATGCTCGAGGCGAGTTTCTTCTTTTCAAATTCTTCGTCGAGTTTGCCGCTCTTGGTGTCGTTGAGGTGCACACGACAGTCGCGCAACTTCGAGTTGTGGAGGTTTACCTTTTTGGCACGTTCGCGAGCTTGGCGCGTGATGCCAGCCATGGCTTTGCGGGCCTGTTCGCTCTCCTGGATTTTGCGGAGAATGATGTTGGCGGTGTCGAGGTTTTTGTGTAGGTAGTTGTCGAGTTCCTTTTTCAGGAAGTCACCTACGAATTTTGCAACCGTCGGACCGTCGGGCCCCATATCGCGAGAGCCGAGTTTCGTCTTGGTTTGCGATTCAAATTCGGGGTTCTCCACTTTTACGGCGATGGCGGCAACCATACCGGTGCGGATGTCGGAGTATTCGAAGTTCTTAGCAAAGAAGTCTTTCATCGTACGGCTGACGGCTTCCTTGAAGGCGGCGAGATGCGTGCCCCCTTGTGTGGTAAACTGGCCGTTGACGAATGAGTAATATTCTTCGCCATATTGATTTGCATGGGTGATAGCTACCTCGATATCCTGGCCGCGGAGGTGAATAATGGGGTAGAGTGGCTCTTTTGTGAGGTTTGCTTTCAGCAGGTCGAGCAGACCGTTGCGGCTAAAGTGGCGTTTGCCGTTGAGGTAGATTTCGAGGCCGGTGTTGAGGTAGGTATAGTTCTTCACCATTGCGATGATGAAGTCGAGATTGAAGCTATACCCTTTGAAGAGCTCGGGGTCGGGGCAGAATTGCACGAATGTGCCGTTGGCTTCTTCAGTGGGGAAGTCGGGCGTTTCGTTCAGCAGTTCGGCGCGGCTAAATTCGGCGCGGCGGGCTACCCCATCGCGGTTTGCCTGAATGATAAATGAGGAGCTCAGCGCATTAACGGCTTTGATACCGACGCCGTTCAGACCTACCGATTTTTTGAAGGCTTTGTTGTCGTACTTCGCACCGGTGTTGATAATCGACGCTACGTCGACCAACTTGCCCAGGGGAATACCACGACCGAAGTCGCGCACGGTGACGGTAGTGTCGTTGACGTCGATGTTGATTTGCTTGCCGTAGCCCATCATGTATTCGTCGATGGCGTTGTCAAGCACCTCCTTGATTAACACGTAGATACCGTCGTCGCTCTTAGAACCATCGCCGAGTTTACCGATATACATACCGGGACGGAGCCTGATATGCTCCCTCCAGTCAAGGGTTTTAATCTCATCTTCTGTGTAGGTTGCTTCTACCTTGGGCTGCTCATCGAAAGGTAGCCCGCCATCAAGCACTTCGGTTTCTTCACTCATTGATTCGGCTTTTTCTTCTTCATGCAAAATTACGAAATTGGCGCCAAATAAACAAACCTTTTTGCAAAGGGTGCAAAAAGGTTCCAAACCCGAAGCGGGTTATATGTTTACGGAGATGTTTACATATCCGTTGGTTGTTCCCAGTAAAGAGCCGGGGTGATAAGGCTAACTTCGTCTTCGCGCGCGGAGATGGAGAGGGCAAGCCAGATTAGCAATATTACGATAACGATGGCGGCACCAAGTGGCAACCAAGGGTTGAAGCGGCGGGGGCGGCGATAGCGTCGGCAACGTGGCGAATAACAGTCGGTCTCGATATTACACATATCGGCTAATTCGCTGTCACGTTGCATCTCTCGATCTTTATCGCTCTCGTTTTTTTCTTCCATAAGTTTACTTGAAGTTTGGTTATTAACTCAGAGTTTAACAACCACGTTATGGAAATTGTTTAACAAGCGATAATCTTTATGCAATTTTTATTATTTAATTGCAAGCGCGAGAAGCGTTGAACATTCAGATGCGATATGATCGGCGCGATGCTCTACGAGTTCCGACTCGGGACGGAATCCCCAGGTTACGCCACACGATTCTACGCAGGCGCGGCGGGCCGTCTCCATATCTACTCCTGAGTCGCCGATGTAGAGTACGTCGGCTTTTGCTACTTCCGCTTTCTGGAGAATTTCAAATACGATTGAGGGGTCGGGTTTGGTCGGAATCCCTTCTTTCTGCCCTTCGATGGCTACCCAGGGGATTTCGGGGAAGAAATGGTTGACCAATTCTTCGGTTGCGGCTTGATACTTGTTTGACGCTACGGCGAGTTTTATCCCGCGGTTTGACAGTTCGGCTACGAGCTCCTTAATGCCGGGATAGGGGGTGGTTGTGTCGTGCAGGTGGTCGTTATAGTAAGCTTTGAAATCTACCAGGAGTCGGTCTACATTCTCCGGAGTGCGTACATCGTCGGCGAGAGTGCGCTCGATAAGGCGCTTTACTCCGTTGCCGACATAATGCGGATACTCTTCGATGGGATGGGTGGGGAAGCCCCCTTTTTCGAGGGCGTAGTTAGCGGCGTAGCCGAGGTCGGAGATGGTGTTGAGGAGAGTTCCGTCGAGGTCAAAAATTATGAGCTGTTTCAAAATATTTCAGATTAAGGAGGCTACAGAACCTTGTGCGGCTCGATAGTCCCGGTTATTGCTTATGCAAAGTTACAAAATATATCGCTCCCCACCCTGCATATCTGCGAAATCATTAGAAGGGATAGCCTACAGAGAAGTGGAAGGTGGCATCGCGGCTCCAGTTGGGGTGAATCAACGGCCAGCGTTCCTGGTCGCGCGCGGGGTTGTGGGCTTTGAAGCCGAGATCGAAGCGGAGCAGGAAGTAGGTGAAGTCCATACGCAGACCGAGGCCGTAGGCCAGCGCTATCTCTTTGTAGAAGGTGTTGAAACTGAATTTACCCCCTTCTTGGTTGGGGTAATCTTTGATCGTCCAGATGTTACCGGCGTCGATAAACAGTGCGCCTTCAAACACCCAGAATAGCTTGTTGCGGTATTCCAGTGAGAGCATCATGGAGATGTCGCCACACTGGTTGATAAAGTCGGTAACGCTGTTTTGGGCGTTGAAGCTACCCGGACCGAGGGTGCGGACGCTCCATCCACGTACGGAGTTGGCACCTCCGGCATAGAAACGCTTTTCGAATGGAATCATCGAGGCGTTGCCATATGGATAGCCGATACCGCCGCCGGCGTGGAACGATATAGAGTTGCGATCGGAGAAGGCGTGGTTGATGGTATAGTCGATTTCCCCTTTGATATATTGGGCATAGGGGATGGAGAATACTTTATAAGCCCCGTCTGATTTCTTCATGCCTGTGATTTTTGATACGGCGTAAAGCAGGTTGCCGGCCGTCTCGATGGAGGCGCGCCATGTGTAGGTGTTTACCTGGCGGGGTAAGCGGTAGAGGCTGTTAGTCGATGCTGCCGGACGGCGGTTGGTGTGATACCAAGTGTAGCCGGTGCGCATAATGAAGTGGTCTTCATAGCTGTAGCGTAGCAGCGGGTTGTTGGGCGCGATATTGTCGATGAAATCAACGGTTGAGCGGGGAAGCGACACCATGTTGAGGTCGATAAGGTCGAATGTACGGCGCGTCATGTTGTTGCGGTCGGCCCATTTGAAGCGCCAGGTTGCACCACCGATGATGCGGGTATATTCCGGGCGTTCCTGCCACATAAATGTCAAGGCAAATTCGGTTGATGCACGGTTGCGGCGCTTGAACGAGGAGCTGAGGAAGGGAGCCTTCATCTTGGGGAAGGTGATGCCAACTTCGCCGGCAAGCTCGGTGTAACGGTCGTTGATAAGTCCGTCAAGGTCGCCCGACAAACTTTCGTAGGCGCCACGCACCTTGGCGGTCAGCATTTCGCCCCCGTGGAATAGGTTGCGATTGGTCCAGGTTACACCACCTCCGACGCCGAGGTCGCCTTCAGAGTTGGTCCCTTCGAGTTCGAACGTTACACCTTGTTTCTTGGTGCGAGAGAGTAGAATGAATGCATCCAGGGCTTCTTCGCCGTTATCTTCGCCAACAGGGGATGTCACGATATTGACGTAACGAAGAATCTGCAGACGGTTGAAATTCTCATATGTGCGGTCGACGGCTGATGTTGAGTAAGTGTCGCCGGGGCGAATATAGCATTGCTCGGCTAAAACGCCCGGACGTAGGAAGCGGTCGGGACCGTATAGAATTTTCAGACCCTCATAGCTGACGGTGTCGTTGGCAGCAAACTGCATCGCCGAGGCGTCGTCGCCGGGTGAGAAATCTGTCACTACAAATACGTTGCGATAGTGGTAACGTTTGCCGGGGTCTTTTACCGTCATGGTCAGGTTGACATCTTTCGAGCCGCTGACGGTGTCGGCAATGAAGGATATGTAGTCTTTTGTAAATGCGAGATAGCCGCGTTCGCGCATACCTTCGGTAATGGCAGCGCGGATGTTATCTAAGTCGGTGCGGTTGAGGTTGTCGCCAACTCCGAGAGGGAAATGGATGGAGTCGGCAGCGATAACTTCGCGCACAACCGAGTCGGAATATTCTGTTGCAAATGTTGTAACCTTGTGGGGCGCACCTGGGCTTAATCGGTAGCTTACAGCTATCTTCTTTTTGCCGGTGCTGATGGTGTCAACGGCTACTGTGGCGTCGTTGTAGCCGCGGTTGATTAATGCCAATCGCAGCTGCAGGGCGCTTTGGTCGGTAAGTGTTTGGTCGTATATAATCGGTTCTTGACCGATTTTCTGCAGCCAACGGCTGAACTTTCCGGTGGAGTTTTTGCCTGATAGGTTGTAAACACCGAGCTGCAATTTCCAGCAACCGAGGATTTTATGGTTAGGGGTCTGACGGAGATAATTTGCGAGTCCGTCGGTGGAGACGCCTGAGGTGTCTACTACGGAGATGTTTACCTTGTCGAGCAGGTAGCTGCCGTCGGGCACGTGCTTAGTGGAGCTACATCCTTGAAGCATCGTGATGGTGATGGCGAAGGATAATAGCCCTACGGCGCGTAATATTCTCTCCGTTAGTTTCGGCATATTGTTGTGGGATGAAATGGCGTAAGGAATGGTTGACGGTGGCGCTATCCGTTTTTATGAAAATCTTCGCGGATGAATTCGGCTACTGATGGCTCAGAGTTCGGCCCGATAATGATATCGGCTTCGGCTTTAACTTGCCCTAAGGCGTTGAACATCGCTACCGACACATCGGCAACGCGCATCATCGGGATGTCGTTGAGGTTATCGCCAAACACTACGATTCGCTCTGCGCCGAGTTCTTGAGCCAGGTCTTTTACGGCAACGGCCTTCGAGCAACCGGGAGCGTAGACGTCCATCAGGGCTACTTTGGGGTTGAAAATGTCGAGATACCAGGCTGCCGAACATTCGGTGCGACTGTTGATGGCGTGGCAGGCTTTCTCCATTTTCTCCGGGGCTCCCATGGCGAAGAATAGTACGGTCGGTTCGTCGTCTTTTGGTTGCTCGCCGAAGTAGAAATGCTTCAGAGTGAGGTTGCGGCGCTCCTGATAGAAGGCGTCTTCGTAGGGGGATAGCTCGCCGTCGTGATAGACGTGGAGGATGTTGTCGTCGCCGAGGCAGTAGTTGAAAGGAACGATGCCGGCGGCAGCAAATTCTTCAGCGATAACTTGCTCATCATTGGGGGAGAGCGTTCTGACGTAGTCGTAATGCTGCAGGCGGCGGTTCCAATAGGCGGCCCCGGTCATTACGATGGCTGGGATGTCGCGTCCGTTGGGGGTGACTGCCGGGAGAATTCCTTGCAGAAGGGGCTGAACGGTAGCCGGAGTGCGGGCAGTGGCGATGGTGAACATCGCGCCTTCCCGAATTAGGGAGTTGAGGATTTCGCAAGACTCGGCGGAAACGTTGCTCGTAGGGTCGAACAACGTTCCGTCGAGGTCGCTTACATATAATGTCTTTGGAATGGGCATTTAGATACCTGTATAGGTTGAGGGTGAGAGCGCTTTCAGCTCGTTGCGAACGGCATCGCTAACTTCGAGTGTGTCGATAAATTCGGCAATCGATTCAGCGGTGACTTTGGTGTTCACGCGGGTGAGCTGCTTGAGTGTCTCGTAGGGGTGGGGATATCCTTCGCGGCGGAGGATAGTCTGGATACCTTCGGCAACAACCGCCCAAGCGGCGTCGAGGTCGCGGTCGATGGCTGTGCGGTTCAGCAGCAGTTTGCCGAGACCTTTGAGGGTAGAGTGGATGGCGATAACGCTGTGGGCCATCGGCACACCGATGTTACGCAATACGGTAGAGTCGGTAAGGTCGCGCTGCAGACGTGATACGGGCAGCTTCTGCGAGAGGTGGGCGTAAACGGCGTTGGCGATACCGAGGTTGCCTTCGGAGTTTTCGAAGTCGATGGGGTTTACCTTGTGAGGCATTGCCGAAGAGCCAACTTCGCCGGCTTTGATTTTCTGCTTGAAATATTCGGCAGAAACATACATCCACATATCTCGGTCGAGGTCGAGGATGATGGTATTGATACGGCGCAGAGCGTCGAACAGGGCTGCGAGGTTATCGTAGTTAGAGATCTGAGTTGTCCATTGTTCACGACCGATACCGAGGCTTTCGCTGAGGAAGCGGTTGCCGAATTCGCGCCAGTTGTAGTCGGGGAATGCGGCGTTGTGGGCATTGAAGTTACCGGTAGCACCACCGAATTTACCGGTGATGGGGGTAGCGGCGAGGAGTTCACGCTGCTGGCGCAGACGGTAAACGAATACTTCGATTTCCTTGCCGAGACGAGTGGGGGATGCGGGCTGGCCGTGGGTTTTGGCGAGCATGGCAACATCGGCCCATTCCTGTGCGCGAGATTCGAGAGCCTCGATGAGTTCGTCGACCAGCGGGAGAAAAACTTCGTTAACGGCATCCTTTACCGACATCGGCACAGAGGTGTTGTTGATATCCTGAGAGGTCAGACCGAAGTGGATGAATTCCTTCCAGGGAGCGAGACCGAGCTGGTCGAAGCGCTCTTTGATGAAATATTCAACGGCTTTAACGTCATGGTTAGTTACCGATTCGAATTCCTTAATGCGAGTGGCATCAGCTTCTGTAAAGTCGGTGTATAACGAGGGTAGAGCAGCGACGGCCTCGGCGGGCACATCTGCGAGTTGCGGCAACGGCAGGCGACAAAGGGCGATGAAATACTCTACTTCAACCTTTACGCGATAGCGGATTAAGGCGAATTCTGAAAAATACTGATCGAGTCCCGAAGTCTTCGAGCGATAGCGGCCATCGATAGGAGAGATGGCGGTAAGCGTTGAAAGTTCCAAAACGAAATGTTTTTTGAGTTTGTGTTTCCGGCTGTAGGCTGCTTGGTTCGCGAGGAGCCTACGGCTTTTTGTTTTAACGTTGCAAAGTTACGAAATTTTATCCAAATCGCCATCGATTATGGCACTTGCTGTTAACTCCGACGCGGAAATCCCGTGGATCCGCTCCGACGGCGTTGAAGTGCAGATTTTGGCTGAAATTTCTTTCATTTCTAAATTGCTGAAACTGAAACTGTTTCAGAATTTGAATGAAAAAAGTTGGAAAATAGTTGCCGAAAAATTTGGTGG
>CAZKYD010000054.1:0-16002 GCA_964556875.1 uncultured Alistipes sp. | reverse complement strand
TTTACTACACAATCCAAGGCGTACGCACTGCCGCTAATGCTCTTACCCCCGGCGTTTACGTTAAGGTTGTAAACAACCACGCCTCCAAAGTGCTGGTTCGCTAATCAAGATAACTACACATACCCCAAGAATAAAGGTTGCGCCCACCAGCGCAACCTTTATTATTTATCGTAATAATCGTAATAATCATAAAAGCTCCATAGAACCAATAAAAATCCCCCAATCCGGCCATATTATTTGGTGGGATGCTGGCGGAGCCATTCGTCGCAGGCGAGGCGCAGCTCGGCATACCATTCTTCGCCAAAATAGTCGGTCAGCGGACCTTCTAAAAATTGGTAGAGACGGATGCCCAATCGGCGTCCGTTTTCTACAGCGTCGCGGCAGATTTTCCAACGATGATAATTGACCGCCGTAAAGCCGGCATATTCTTTCAGGCGAACGGGGTAGAGCGCACAGGAGGCAGGCTTGCGCCAGGCCACTCGCCCCTCTCTATAAGCCTTATCAATCGCACAGAGACAGACTCCTCCCTTGCCGAAGGTGCAAAACGCGCAGTTCGCGCCATCCAAAAGAGTGGTCACCATGTCGCCGTCCGGGTCGGGATAGGCCACTCCGTTTTCCTCAACTTCTTCCACAGCGCGAGGGAGCATATCCTGCTTTATCTCAGGGAGCACCTCCTCAAGGAGCTCGATTTCGTCGAGAGTGACCGGCGCACCGGCATCCCCCTCGATGCAACATGCACCAAGACATTTATCAAGGTCGCAACAAAAATATTCTTCAGCTAAATCGAGCGAGACGAGTGTGTGTTGAATCTGTAACATCTTCTTTTTTCTGCAAAGTTCTGACTGCAAAGTTACTGAAAGTTGCGAAAAAAAGCGTAATTTTGCAGCACAAACCCCAAGAAATAGCAATGACATTATGTCTCGACGGCCTTGGCATCGCCCTGGCAACCCCCTTTAAACAAGATTTTTCTATCGATTTCGAAGCGCTCGGAAACCTTGTCGACTTCCAAATCGAAAATGGTGCCGACTACTTGGTAGTACTCGGCACTACCGGTGAAACCGTTACGCTCACCAACGAAGAACGTCACTCTGTAGCGCGCTTTGTTGCCGAACGTGCAGCCGGTCGTGTGCCGCTAATCCTCGGAATGAGCGGCAATTCAACCTATCATTTAGTAAAAGAGATAAAACACACCGATTTCTCAGGTTACGATGCCATCCTGTCAGTAGTGCCTTTCTACAACAAGCCTTCGCAAGAGGGTATGCGCCTCCACTTTGAGGCCGTAGCTCAGGCTTCACCCGTGCCGGTAGTGCTCTACAATGTGCCCGGCCGTACAGGTGCGAACCTCGATGCTGCCACAACTCTGCGCTTGGCTGCCGAGCATCCCGAAAAAATCGTAGCTATCAAGGAAGCCTCCGGACGCATGGGCCAGATTCGTGAAATCCTCGAAAAGAAGCCGAAAGCATTCGTAGTGTTATCCGGCGACGATGCCCTGACCGCACCGTTGATGGCGATGGGCGCGCGCGGCGTAATCTCCGTAATAGGTAATGCCCTGCCCGCCGAGTTCAGCAAGGTTGTTCACCTCTGTCAGCAAGGCAAATTCGCCGAAGCAGCTTCGCTCGACCGCCGTCTGCAGCCCTTCTATCGCACCCTTTTCGCTGAAGGGAACCCCTCAGGCATCAAGGCCCTGCTGGCAATGCGCGGCTTCGCCAACGACATCCTGCGCCTGCCGCTAACGCCGGTGTCAGAACCGCTACGTCAGCAGATGCGCGATGCCCTTGTGGCCCTCAACGAGTACACCGCCACTCACCCCTAATCTTCGTAGACAGTAGGGTCGGCAATGCCGGCCAACTGGAACGCTTCGCGACGCTCTACACAGGTGCCGCAACGTCCACAGTGCTTTTCGCCACCCTTATAGCACGAATACGTCAGCGCGAAATCCACGCCGGCCTGCGCGCCATGGCGAGCGATATCGCCCTTGGTGATATTCGTGTAAGGGGCAAAAATCTCAATGCCGTCATATGTGCCCTGGCGCATCGCCTCCGACATTGCATTGATAAATCCTTGACGACAGTCGGGATAGATAGCATGGTCGCCGGCATGGTTAGCCAGCATCACCTTCTTCAGCCCGCGGCTTTCAGCCAGACCGCAAGCAACAGCCATCATAATGCCATTGCGAAACGGCACCACCGTCGACTTCATATTCTCCGAAGTATAATGCCCCTCAGGAATAGCCTCCGCCCCGCTCAGCAGCGACGACTGGAAATATCGGCCCATAAATTCCAGGGGGATAACCAAATGCTCAATCCCTAAACGGCGACAATTTTCGCGTGCACATTCGATCTCACGCGCATTATGATTGCTGCCGTAATCAAACGTCACAGCCAGCGCAATGCGCTCCTTATATTCATGCAACAGGCTGACCGAATCCATGCCGCCCGATAAAACGATAACGCTATCTCGTTCCATATCTCTTGCTATTATATTTACTAATGGAAAAAGCAAAAGGGATTGATTGCTCAATCCCTTTCGTGATTTGGGGGGGATTCGAACCCCCGGCCGACTGCTTAGAAGGCAGTTGCTCTATCCAGCTGAGCTACCAAACCTACCTTATTTTGTTTTGTGGCGCAAAGTTACGGATAATTTTTGAGTTGATAAAATTTTTTCCATCAATCCTTAAACTCAACCTCTGTTTCAACGCCTTTTACATGCGCTACATATAGGATTGGTTCTCCTAAAACACGTTCAATGGCGACTAACGTATCAATTGTAAAATTATGAGTTCCTCTCATCCATTTACTAATTTCCGACTCTCGCTTATGCAACATATCGGCAAGGTCCTTTTGGCGCAAGCCTTTCTGCGTCAATATATCATGAATGCGATCTACAATTTGGAAAGATAAATCTACTTGCTCACGCACCAGTGGAGGAACCTCCCTGCGACGTCGCTCTATAATCCTACTTCGTTTCATCTCTGCTAAAATTTAAATTACCAATTAGTTCTTTATCAACCAGCATTATAGCCCCATTGTTTATTCTCGACGCTATAAATCTACTGGTATCCATCAACATCTCAACAAACGATGACAAAGTCGAGCTATCCTGCCATCGCCCTACGTCTTTAACATCTCCGTTACCGAACACCAAGATTTTATCCGATAATCGCAAACAATACAAACGTAATTTGCCGGCATCAATAGGAATTGCACTAACACCGTCGCCAAATCGTCCTTCACTTCTAAAATAGCGTTCTAACGCGCCACGCTCACCTATTTTATCCAGCCAAGAAATAATTACATCGACATCCGCATCATATTTCGATCCAATCGGGAACTTTTCAAAGAATCGTTCTAATTCAGACAATTCTTCATTATCCAATTTAATACTATAAAAATTTACAGCATCATGCTCTTCGATGAGTTCTATCGTATAATTTTGCATCTTAACTTAAAAGTGAAGTCAAGGCAAAATTAGGCAAATATTTAGAAACCACCAAGCATTTTACGGATAATTTTTGAGTTGATGAAATTTTTTCCATCAATCCTTAAACTTTAGCTCATTATAAGAGTCTTAGGAATATACAAACTCCTATATTATAGAACTATTCCACATCTCCCTTCATCATGGAAACTAAAAATACCAATTGGGTAAAAATCGCCGCAGCAGCCATCATCGCCGCCGGCATCTTCAGCCTTGGTCTTTTCATTAAAACCGGCATCGACAACGTTGCCTATCGCGACAGAAATGTCACCGTGCGCGGCCTCGCCGAGCGCCAAGTAAAAGCCGACTATGTAACCTGGCCCATCACCTACGACGTTGCCGGCGACGACCTCATGTCGCTATACAGCCAGATCACCAACTACAACAAAATCATACTGAACTTCCTGACTTCCAACGGTATCGACAAGTCGGAAATCTCAGTAAATCCGCCCGACACCTACGACGCATCGGCCAACCGCTACGGCTCCGACTCGTTCCGCTATAAATATTCGTTGAGCTGCAACATCACCGTAGCCACCAACAAAGTAGACAAAGTGCGCGAGCTCCTTGACCGCCAAACCGAGCTTCTGAAAGAAGGCGTCCCCTACTCTAACTCATTTATCAACTACGAATTCCGAGCCCTCAACAGCATCAAGCCAGCCATGATTGCCGAGGCAACCGCTAATGCTCGCGAAGCCGCTCGCCAATTCGCCCAAGACTCCGACTCGAAAGTAGGGAAAATGAAAACCGCAACCCAAGGCCAATTCTCAATCGAAGATGCCAGCTCCTCTACACCATTCCTGAAGAATGTGCGCGTAGTTTCAACCATCGTCTTCTATCTCGAAGATTAACAATAAATTACCCCACTACAGAATCTGCATTACTGAAAAAGATTGGCGAAAATTTTGCAGAATCAAAAACAATTTGTAACTTTGCACAACCAAAACGCGATGCCCAGGTGGCGGAATGGTAGACGCGCGCGTTTCAGGTGCGCGTGCTGAGAGGCGTGCAGGTTCGAGTCCTGTTCTGGGCACACGATAACCCCTTTAAATCACTGATTTAGAGGGGTTTATTATTTTCCAATAAGCAACCAATAAGCTTAAGGCTGGCTTAATTGTAAAATGGTGGCTTAATTGTAAAATGGTAGGATAAAATCGCTGTAATTCATTGACTATAACTCGAATTGCAATGTTAATCATCCAAGAGCTCCCAATGGCCTCCTTTTTTAGGGCCAACATATTGAACTAAATTAGAAAGGGTGCCAAGTTCGCGTTCAATTGTTTTAGTAGCAACCCCTATTATAGCTGCGATTTCAGCTCTTGTAATCTGCTGGTTCTCTCTGATAAGTGATAATATTCTTTGCTGTCGCTCAGACAATTTTTTAGCGACATTTTTAGCGACATTTTTAGCGACATTTTTAGCGACATCACCGTCTTCAACCTTTCGCTGAATAGCCGATTTAAGAGGGAATGAGACTGTGGCAATGGTACGATCACTTACGATTGTTGGGCGGGCTCCTGTAAGGGTCTCCCAACTTGCAAGTTTGTTCATACCATATCCTGCATTTTCAGCAATACCAACAAAGCGAAAGAGTTTAGCAATAGTTGGATTGCGGAGTTTTGAATAAACTTTACCAAGTATATCTTTTATTGGGAGAGGAAAGGCTCCTCCATTCATAAACTCAATATGGTCGGTATAGACGCGGATACATGAGCGCAACGAATCGAAATAGTCACAGTGCATCACCATATTAGCTAGAGCTTCACGGAGCACATTGTATTGACTCTCGTCTGTTGCAGCAAAGCCATCTTCGTTAATATGGATAGGAGCATCTACAAGTGTGCGGAAACGGCGCAATATAATTTGAACAGATTCCCAGATATTATCCTGCTCCGGGACACGATAAGTATATCTCACATCGGCCTGTTGAATTGTCGGTCCTGGTATCTCGATATAGTCAACGCAGAATGTCGGCACATAACGAAGGACATAAGGAGCTTTACCGAACATCAAGAGACCAGCATATGTAAGCAGGCCATTTCTAGTAATATTTACTTGCTCGCAGAACTCCACATCGTCCACCTCTCGAAGATTTACAAGATTCTGAGTTTGGCCAAGAGCAAATCTGTAACTTTTCAAAGTATTGAGATTTAACATATCAATACTTGAATCAGGAATAGTCTCTTCGGTTTTCTTACCAAAGGATTGATCGCGAAACATTGCCCGTATTTCACCTTCGGTTGCTCGTTGATCTCCGCTCCCCATTCGTATAAACGTATTGATAGGACTGCCAAAATATACAGGCTTCAAATCAACTTCGGGGACATAAAACGCAAGAAGTTTCTTTCGATCAATGTCATATAATTTAGATGTAACAGCCAACCTTTGATTGAATTTCTCAGAACGTAGGGTGCTAAGAAAATCTTGTTCTAGTTTTTCTATATTATCCACTCCTTGAACCTCAAAAGTATGTCCAGACTGTTTAATTCCAAGAACAATCCAGCCTCCAGAGGTATTTGAGAATGCGCTGACGCTTTCCCAAATATTCTTCGGCAATTCGGATTTTGCAGCCTTGACTTCAAAATCTTCCCACTCTATCTCTTGTAGCTTTGCTACCAGTTCATTCTTATTCATTTCAACCACAAAGTTACAAAAGTTTGTTAATATTCTGTATTATTATGCATAGAGTATCCATATAGCATATTAAAAAAGTTCGGCGCCGAGGAGGGGCCGAACTTTTTTGGTTAGAGAGAGGAGATTAGTATCTAATTGTGATAAACTTGTGTCCGAGGGATTGGATAGAGTTTAGCCCTTCTTGAACTCGGTAACCTTCATTGCATTGTGAGTATCGAAGTCCTCACATTCTTCCCAAGAAGCAGGAGTCATAGTGGGGATCCAGATGTATTCGCAATCGTCAGGCAGATATTCTGAGTGAGCTACATAGTTGCCGAACTCAGCACGATGAATCTCATAAACAGTTTGAGAGTGATCACCTACGGAACGAGAAGTTATGGTCCACTTGCCTTCAAAGGTCTTGGGATATCCTTCGTACATCTTCCAGTTATCCTGATCCAGGGCTGCGATTTCCAACTGCTGTGTAATAGTGTACATACCGTTGGCCTTCAAGGTGTAATGGAAGGTGTATCTATCTCTGTATGTACCGGCTTCACGGATGTCAGAAACAACGAATGAGAACGGCGGCTTATATCCGGTAGATTCGTCTTCTGATTCTGCTTCAGCTTGTTCAGAGGTTTGTTCGGTAGCTTCGTCATTGTTAGCAGCCTCCTCCTTATTTGCACTACCACCACACGATGTCATCATCAGCATGGCAGCAGAAACGAGAGCTGCGTTCAGGAAATGTTTTTTTTGCATTGTGTAATTTTGTTTTATTCAACGATTGAAGATTCTACGTTTAAGCATACGCTCGGTTTGAGAATCAGCTTTTCAACTATGTCTATCGCAAAGTTATAAAATGTCAATTCAAAAATTACCTACACTGCATATCACATAATTATACACAATGTATCAGATACCAATACAGTGTGTGCAAACATTTTAGACAGCCTGCGACTTACAAGCGGATAGTTCATCCGAAATGTCAGCAAAAAAGTCGTGATTGAGCACCTGCGAGATATGGTATAACAGCTCAGTATCAATCGTTTGTCTATTAAAGATATTATAGACATTCGCACGTTTGCAGTTAAGCCTAGCGGCAAACCATTCGATATTGTGGGATTTTGGCTGAAGATCGAATACTTGTTTTATCTGATTACCTATATGTAGCATTTGGATAGAGAATTTGAAAATTTTGGTTGGTTGTCGATAATTGACGGTATTAGTTATAAGCGATTACAAAATTACAACTTTTATTGAATATTATATACACATTTTGCCAAAATTTATCAAATAATAAACGCAACCCCCATTAACTGCACTTCGCGCATTGGGCAAGAGGCAGTTAATGGGGGGCTATGCGGTATGCGAACAGATTATTTTTCAGCGGTTTCGGGGGAGAGCATTACGATAAAGGCATTATTATTGCGATTTAGATCTCGGAAGAAGGCCTGGATATCGTCAACGGTGATGCCGTTGAGAGTGGCTTCGAAATCTGTTTGGAAGTCAGCATCGGCAAGCACCAGCGTTTCAATGTCGTCGAGGAAATATTGATTTTCGGCGAGATTATGCTGATGGGTTTGCAGCAGATATTCGCGAACAGTCTGCACCTCGTCGGCAGTTACGGTAGTTTCTATATTAGTGAATTCGGCTTCAATACACTCTACCGCACGGTCCTTCAAGTCGGGATTCAGATTACAAAGTATTCGCATTACGAGGTTGGGCTGCTCTAAATAATTGAATACGCTTCCGGCATCAACATCATAAGTAGCTCCCATCTCTTCGCGGATTTGAATGCGCAGGCGATCTGAGAGAATTGAACCGGCCATAAACGCGGTTAAATAGTTCCTAAGATTATAGGGGCGCTGCATAAACTTCCCGACATAGAGATAGCTCTGCGGCACTTCCATCGCCACTTTGATTTCTTGCTTACAGCTACCGGCTTTGGCATAGACAGCGGCGTCGATTTTCTCTTGAATCTGCGACGGACGATCGGTAGGCAGACTAGCTATATATTGCTCCACCAACGCCTTCAGGCTCTCCATGTCGAGATTTCCAACAAACACAAAAGTATAGTCGGCAGGATTTGCCAACATCTTCTGCACATAATCAAGCACCTTCTCGCGCGATACGGCATCCAGATCCTCCGCCGTAAATATTTGTTGGCGCGGACTTTCAAAAACGATGTGATTCAAATAGTTGGCAAACTGATTCCCGGGGTTTTGCAAGAGCGTAGGCAGTAAATCGCGTATGGATGATACGGAATAATTATAGTCACTCTCCGTGATCGCGAATTCGGTAAACGATGCATAAATCAGCTCCATCAACGCCGACAGACTATTAATGCGAGCTTCACCGGAAATTTCGCGTTGATTCGTGTCAAAATCATACCGTAAATAGACCTGCTTTGATGTAAAATATTTATGCATATCAGCCATGCTATATGAGCCATAGCCATGGTTCGGGACTATCAAATCATCCAATTTAATAACCGGAGTGAATGAGTCATCCAGCGAATTGTACCCTCCGCGAGCATATGCTCCGAAAAGGATTTCGTCATCCTTCAAGGTTGTCGGTTTTACGATAACTTTCACACCATTAGAGAGCGTCCATTCCGTAGCATCAAACGGATCATTATGCGCCTCGCTCACAATCTTACCGGCAGGAAGCAACAAAGGGATTAGGGGCTCGGCTTTTTCGTTATCATCATACGGCAGAATTTCCTCAGCCTCAACACCGGCCATACACTCCTGCATCTCCTGCTCGGTAGGCTGAACATACTCGCTATTATCAGGCAAATAGATCATCACCTTTCGGTTTTCGGGCGTCAAGAACTGTCGAGCCACATTGTTTACAACCTCCAGGGGCATATTGCCGATACAATCCTTGTATATTGCCAAACGAGTTTCTATGCTATTCAATGGCTTTCCACTAAGGAAATTCTCAACGCAGTTGTTAGAATATGCTTCATTTGGCGTTGTAGCACGATTCGCATACTCTTTATCTAAAGCGATTGACATTGACTCCTTTAGACGCGTATATTCGGCATCCGTAAATCCAAAACGCTGAACGCGCAATATTTCGCGATACGCATCGGCAAACGTCTTGCGGACATCATTTCCGCTGCATTGCGCTATGATAGCCAACGTCATTTTCGTTCTGGTTGATTCGAATCGCTGATAATCCACTGCGGTCTCAAACATTGCAGATTCGCCTCCGAGAATAACATCATTGAAGCGGATTTTCAACATAGTCACGATTGCATTTCGGAAATAATTCCAAATAAGATACTGATAAGTTTGTTTGAATTCTGGCGTAAAGCAGTCGTGCATAAAGTTGAATTCGAACATCGGGCGCAACACTTCCTTATCTTTCCCGATTGCAAAGAGAGTGCCGGGCAGATCCTCTATCTTAACATATTCGCGAGGCGCCGGATTCTGAGGCATCTCTACCGTTGAGAACATCTCCTTGATTTTCGCCTCTACGCGGTCAACATCAATATCGCCGACAGCGATAATAGCCTGCTGGTCGGGGCGATACCATTTTTCATAAAAATCACGCAACACTTGATGGGGGAAATTATCAACCACCTCCATAGTTCCAATCGGCAAGCGCTCCGTATATTTATTGTTGGGCATCACCTTCGGCAAAAGTTCATCGTAAAGGCGCATCATTGGAGAGTTACGCATGCGCCACTCTTCATGGACAACACCACGCTCGGCGTCAATATCAGCATCATCCAAAGTCAAGTCGGTCGCCCAGTCGCGCAACAGTAACAAGCAAGAATCCTGCACCGACACACGCTCTGTCGGCACATTTTTCAATGTATAAACCGTCTCGTCATAGTTAGTATAGGCATTAACATGCGCACCAAACTTCACGCCTATCGACTGAAGCCAACCAATAGCCGTCTGACCGGGGAAGTGCTTTGTTCCGTTGAAACACATATGCTCCAAGAAGTGGGCCAAGCCGCGCTGATTATCCTCCTCGAGGATTGAGCCAACTTTCTGAGCGATATAAAATTCAGCCGTCCCCTTCGGATACTCATTATGGCGCACATAGTAGGTCAGCCCATTGTCGAGTCGGCCAACACGATAAGCAGAGTCCATCGGCACAACCTCTTGGGCTACCCCATCGACCGAAATCAACGAAATAGCTATTGCAACAATGGCATCCAAAAATCGTTTTATAAATCGTTTCATAATAAATGATGAATGTTTTGTAAAAGTTAACAGTGCAAAGATAATACATTTAGGAGGAAAACAGGAAGCAAAACATAAATAAATTTAATATATAAAAGTTTACTCGTAAACGCAATGCTCAATAATTTTGGGTAATTGGCAGAAAAACGGTAAATTTGCAGAATAATTTTGAACATCTAAAAAGATGAAATTCTTCACGATATTACGTCGGAGCGTCATCGCTGTTGCAGCTCTGGCGATGATTACAGCTTCTGAGTCGTGGGCGGGAATCGTTAACACCCTCCCCACTATCCGCATAAACGGCAATATACTATACTATTACGACACTCAGTCAGGCGATAACATCTACACTATTGCTGATAAGCTCGGGGTGTCGGTCGACGACATTCGCAAGTCAAATCCGTCGGTTGCCGATGGCATTAAGCCCCGTATGCGCCTCTATTTCCCTACCGATATTGAAACACGTTCCGAAACAACAACCGACGGACCGCTAACCCATATCGTAGCAAAAGGGGAAAGCATCTACGGCATCGCCCGCCAATATAACATCACCGTTGATGAACTGATGGCGATGAACCCGGCTGCCGAAGATGGCATTAAACCCGGAATGCGTCTCAATATCCGCAATAACAGCTCCACCGCGACCACCACTTCTGCCTCTACCGCCAGCGCCACCTCCGTCGCGGCTACAACCGTCACGCCCGATGTCGAAGTAGAAGAGCCGCAACCGGCCGACGTTGTGATTAGTGCCAAGGCCGAAGCGAAACCGGCTTCAGTAGTTCTGTCAGATATCGAAGAAGCTACGGAGACTACGGATACAGTTTCTGAAACTACCGATGCGACATTGCTAGCCGAGCTCCCGGAGGAAACGCCCGCCGAAGCCAAGGAGATGAACGTCGCTATTATCCTGCCGTTCCTGCTCAACGAAGAGACGATGGGACGCCAAACAAAAATCTACACTGAATTCTACAAAGGCTTCCTGTTAGCTGCCGACACTCTCAACCTGCCGGGACGCACACCGATCCATATCCACGCTTACGACTCTGCAGCATCGTTAGATTCCGTGCGCGCCATTATGCGCCACCCGGAAATGGCCGACATGAACCTCATCGTAGCCCCCGACAATGCCGCCCAAGTTGAAATGGTAGCGAAGATGGCGCCCGAAGGATGCATTATCTTCAACACCTTTGCTATTAAGGACACCGGCTACACTACCAACCCGAATATCATTCAGAGCAATATTCCTCACGACGAAATGTATAGCCGTGCAATCGACGGATTTATCGACTGCTTCCCAACAGCAACACCGGTATTCCTAACCCGCACATCCGGCAAAAACGACAAAGAAGAATTTACAACAGCTCTGAAAGCACGCCTCGACAAAGAATTCCGCATCTATCAGACCATCGAATTCGACGGCTACCTGTCGGATAGCGACCTCGAGATGCTCGACCCTGATATCTTCACCTACGTCTTTATCCCCGCATCAGGCAACCGCGACGAATTCTCGCGCATCCTCCACGCTATCAAAACGCTGCGCGGCAAAGCCGAGAATCCCGAAGCAGTGCAAGTGTTCGGTTATCCCGAATGGGCCACCTTCCGCGGCACTCAATTCGACGAAATTTGTGATATCGAAGCCACTATTTATTCACGCTACTCCCCCACCAGCAAAAACGCCGATTTCCAGACGCTCAACAGCGCCTACCGCAGAACCTACGGTGAGAAAATCGCCGACAACCAGATGCCCGTACCCGGCGTTTTGGGTTTCGATACCGGCATGATGGTAATCGAAGGGCTTCGCACCCTAGCCGGTACCGGCAACTTCCCCACCTCCTTCTCCGGCATTCAAAGCGGCCTGCGCTTAGATCGCGTTGATAACGGCGGACTCTTCAACAATTCACTGTTTATCATCAACTATAAGCCCGGTGGCAGCATTGAAAAAACGCTGAAATAAACCTTTATAACTGATGACAAAACTCTTCAAACCGCTACAAATACTCCTCCCATTGATTCTGCTGTTGGCTATTGCCCCGACAGCAACTGCCCAGCGCCACTACCTGCCGCATATTCATGTCGGCGTTCATGGCGGTATTTCAATGTCGAAGCAGTCGTTCTACCCCTCCATCAAGGAATCGATGTTCAACGGCACTATGTTTGGTGTAAGTTTCCGTTACGCCGAAGAACGCCATGTAGGCCTTCTTGCCGAACTCAACGTAGAGCAACGCGGCTGGAAAGAGAATTTTGAGGAATACCCCTTCAGCTTTCAGCGCCGATTAACCTACATCGAGCTCCCGATTATGACCCACATCTTCTTCGGTAGCCGCACCTTTAAAGGCTTCTTCAACCTCGGCCCGGAACTCGGATATATGATTGGCAACAGCATCTCGGCAAACTTTGACTATAACAGTCTCCCAAACGTTGCCGATTTCCCCTCAAATCGCCATTACGAACAGATGCAAATGGATATCAGCAACAAGTTTGACTTCGGCATCACTGCCGGCGCCGGTTGCGAGATTATCCTGAAGCGCAAACATTCTATTCTACTCGAAGGGCGCTACTACTACGGCTTAGGCAACATCTTCCCATCATCGAAAAAAGACACCTTCTCAGCCTCGCGCGGCTCCACAATCCAAGTTACCCTCGGCTACCTCTTCCGCCTGAAATAACACCCCCCTAAATTTGTTATTTCCAAAAATATCAACTAATTTTCAGAAAGTGTAGCACCATTCCAGTGGATATCTTTATGGTTTTCTGGTAATGCGAGATTTGAGCAGGCGATAAACGTAGAGGACAACGAGGGGAACAGCAACGCCTACGATTGAATACAAGATCCAGAAAAGGTCGTCATGGTTGCGATAATGAATTACCATGTGGCAGCCTATCTGCGCAAAGTCCAAGCCGTAATACCAAATTTTCAACAGACTGACCAGCTTGAAAGATATGATATGGAACACGAAGATATACAACGTGTTCTCGCCGACATAAATCATGGCATCGCGGAATCGCCCCTTATGAGCGTCGATTAGTCCTGCAAAATATTTCACCATCAAAAATCCGATAGTTCCTGTCAGGGGCAATGTCAGCAGGTCGAGCGGCTTGCAACTATTGTTCATACCAGAGAAGTGGAGCTTCCCGGCCACAATCAACAACGCCAATAAGAGCAACGCCATCCAAATGTTTGAGGGCAGACGATGCTCCACCTTGCGATAAATAACTCCTATGCCAAAGAAAAATATTCCCCATGTTTCGCGCCAAAAACCGTTAGGATAATACTGCATTTTGAATTTCATCAAGCAGTGGAGAGCCATAAATCCGAGCGTACAAGCGCAGATTAGCAACGACGTTTTCCACATATCCCCCTCACCGCTATTCTTTGGCCGCAACAAGCGGAAAAACACCAGATAAAGAATACTCGCCACGAGCAGTCCGCGGAAAAACCAAAAGGCACCCGCCATAAATTCGTCATACCCAGCCATGCTATACGCCATCATCACAAAGCGACTGACCATACCGCTCACCGTATAAGGATGCGTAACGCCGCCGGTCCAGTTGCCATACTGCTCATTCAGCACCCCGAAGTAGAACCATACGTTATGAAGCAGCAAGAAGAGAGTGCCCCACTTCAGGAACGGTATATACAACCCCTTGAAACGCGAAGCGCAGAATCGCCACGGTTCATCGGCATGACGTTTTGTAAAGAAATAGCCCGCCGTTATAAAGAACAACGGCATATGAAACGTATAGATAAAGTTGGTAAGCAATTCAGGCGCCTCGGCATGACCAACTACCATCAAGATGATAGCGATAGCCTTGCAGATGGATATCGTATAATTCCTTTGTTTAGTTTGCGCAGTAGCTTGCATAATATGGTGGGGAAAGAGTTTGTTATATAATAACAACTACTCCCCTGAAACGCTCAGGGAGCAATTCAGGGGAGTATGTTAAGTCAGATATGTTGATTATGCCTGATAGGCAGCCATATCGGCGGGAGTTACGGTAGCAACGAAAGTTGCATTGCGAGCAACGTCAGCATAGCCGAGGTTTACATAAACCTTAGCGCTCTTAACGAGTTCTTCAGCAGCAGCCTTAACGGTTGCGTCTGCAGAGTTGAGGTTGCGAGAAGCGTCGGTAACGAGCAGATAACCCATTACGCAATCGCCGGCCATTTCTACGAGGCGACGAGCCATGAAGTCGGTGTATTCGGTTTCGTTAACAGCCTTAACAGCGTCAACAGCAGCCTGATATTTGCCGAACATTTCATCGAGCAGAGCCTTCTGAGCAGCCAGTTCGGGAGCGACTTCCATCTGCTGATAGCTTTCAACGAGCTGAGCGAATGTGCCGGTGAGGACGTGGCGGATGGCTGCAACAACCTGCAACTGGGTGGTACCTTCGTAGATAGAGGTGATACGAGCGTCGCGATATACGCGTTCGCAAGCGTAATCCTTCATGAAACCTGAACCGCCATGAATCTGAATAGCGTCATAAGCGTTCTGGTTGCAGTATTCTGAAGTCAAGCCCTTAGCCATCGGGGTACAAGCATCAGCGAGCTTGTTGTAATGCTTCATTTCCTGACGTTCTTCGGGAGTCAGCGCGCGGTCGCGAGCGATATCTTCGTAAGCCTTGTAGAGGTCAACATAGCGAGATGTCTCGTAAAGCATGCAGCGAGAAGCATCGAGCTTAGCCTTCATTGTAGCGAGGATGTCGCGTACAGCGGGGAATTCGATGATAGCCTTGCCGAACTGCTTACGATCGTGAGCATAAGCATCAGCTTCGCGGTAAGCGATTTCGCTAACACCAACACTCTGAGCAGCGATACCCAGACGGGCACCGTTCATCAGCGCCATAACGTACTTGATAAGACCCAGACGACGAGAACCGCAAAGTTCAGCCTTAGCGTTCTTGTAAACAAGTTCGCAAGTAGGAGAACCCTTGATACCCATCTTGTTCTCGATGCGACGAACATTAACGCCGCCCTGACGCTTGTCGTAGATGAACATAGACAGACCACGGCCGTCCTTAGTGCCGCTCTCTGAACGAGCCAGAACCAAGTGGATGTCAGCGTCACCGTTAGTGATGAAACGCTTAACACCGTTCAGACGCCAAGTGCCGTCGGGCATCTCGGTAGCCTTCAGCATAACCGACTGGAGGTCGGAACCGGCATCAGGTTCGGTAAGGTCCATCGACATGGTTTCGCCTGCGCAAACGCGGGGGATGAAACGCTCACGCTGGTCGTCTGTACCGAACTCATAGAGAGTTTCGGCGCAGTCCTGAAGACCCCAGAGGTTTTCAAAACCGGTGTCGGCACGGCTTACGATGTCGGCAGCCATGATATAGGGGGTGATGGGGAAGTTCAAACCACCAAAGCGGCGAGGCATTGACATACCCATCAGGCCTGCCTTGCGGCAAGCATCGAGGTTTACCTGAGTGCCGGAAGCGTAGGTTACGCGACCATTTTCAACCTTCGGACCTTCGTGGTCAACGCCTTCAGCGTTTTCTGCGATGGTAGTACCGCAGATTTCACCAACGATTTCGAGAACGCGCTCGTAGTTGTCCATGGCATCGGCGAAATCAACCGGTGCATAGTCAAACTTGTCAGCGTCGGCGAAGTCGCGTTCCTTCAAGCTGACGATTTTCTTCATCAGGGGGTGCTGGAGATGGAGCTTCAGCGCCTTATTATCGTTATAGAAGTTAGCCATTACTTCGAGTTTTT
>CAZKYD010000053.1:0-16756 GCA_964556875.1 uncultured Alistipes sp. | reverse complement strand
ATTTCTTTGGAACATATACTACGATTGATGGTGCTCCAAAGCTGGTGTCTGTGGCGATGATTGTGGACAATATCTGTAATCTTGGCTTGGATTTACTGTTTATTCAGGTGCTGGATATGGGTGTTACGGGTTCGTCAATCGCGTCGTTAGTGGGGCATCTGGTCGGAATCTTGGTGATGGCATCCCACTATTTTGCCGGGAAATCGTCGTTCCGCTTAATTGGGGTTATGGTTGCCTCGTTGGGACGCTCACTGGCAGAAATTGCTAAGTCGGGGGCTCCGTTCGCTATTGCCAGTATCTGTTTGACCGTCTATATGTATACTGCGAACACGATTATCCAGCTTCATTTTGGTGCGTCAGGCATATATATCTTCTCGGTGATGTTGTCGTTACTGACGTTCTATAATTTCTTCCTTTCCGGGGCGTGCAATACGCTGCAATCGTTGGGCGCATTGTTGGTCGGATTGGGCGACATGGTAGGGCTTCGTCTGAGCGTAAATGCGGCGTTCCGTTTTATGATTATTAGTCTCATAATTTGTTGTGGAATCTTGTGGATAGCTCCGGAGGCGGTCTGCAAGATGTTTGGCTGCCCGGATGATCTGCTGGCAGAGTGTTGCTACGCTACGCGCATTTATGCTGTGGCGTTTGTGTTCTTCTGTGCGATATATCTGTTGATGGTCAACTATAAGTTGCTGAAACAACAATCTCTGTCGACATTCCTTTCGTTCGCTCTGTCGTTAACCGTCATTCCGGTGATGTGGGGCATTGCCTTATATCTGCCGAAGGCTATCTGGTGGAGCAATTTGATTGCTTATCTCATTGTTTTTCTGATTTTGGTAGTGTGGTCGGAGGCGAAGCGCCGGAAGCAGCAATCGTTTATCACCCTTTTGCCGAGAGCCGAGGAGCAACCTACGCTTGATTTCTCGATACCGTATACCGATGCCGGATTGGCAACCGCATTAGAGTCGATTGATCGTTATTTACAGCAAAATGGAGTTGAGGGTAGGAATCTTTTGGCAGCAAATCTGGCATCGGAAGAGCTGTTGAAAAATATCATTCAGCATAACGCTGCAAAGCGCGAGCAACAGTCAGGCAAGTTCCGCTCGCAGCCGTTTATCGATGTGCGCATAGCCATGTCGACCGACGAAGATAGCCTCCTGACTATCTCGCTCCATGATGATGGACGTCCGTTCGACCCGACAGGACTTGCCGGGCGTCAAGGAAGCTACGGTTTGCTGCTGGCAACGTCGTTTGGTCAGCGGCTGTCGTATAAATATATGTTTGGCCAGAATATGACTATCGTTAAAATTTGAGCTCTCGGCAGTAGAGTTACAAACTTGAGATTTTGGCCGTAGAGTTAAAACTTGAGATTTTGGCTGAGAATTAGAGCTGTAGCTCCGGGCAGTAGATAAGCTCCGGAATGTGAGTGCTGCAGATTGAGAGAATGTAACCTTTCTCTTCTTCAATCCTGGTAAGAAAGTTTATACCTTCCTCCGCGGCCTTAATGAGTGAGTCTTTCAATCCGCCGGCAATTCCCGTCCCCTTTAGTTTAAGATAGCTTTCTTTGCGAGTCCAAAGGGAGATAAATGCTGTGGCGCTATTCGGCGATGCCTGAATAGCGTTTACCTCCTCGTCGTTGCAGGTATATCGGATTAAGGCGTCATTCTCCCGGTTGATACGCTCAATATCAACTCCGATGGCTTCATCGGAAATCGCGCAAGCCACCCCCTTCTTGCAGTGGCTGAGACTAAACCTAATGTTGGGATAATCATGAAGAAATGGCTGCCCATTGTCGGTGAAATCAAATTCTACATTTTCGGTAATTCCGTATTCTTTTTTCAACCCGAGCTTTAACAGCAGATACGCGATAATGGAGAGCTTGCGACTCTCTTCAGAGTGATATTTCAGAGCGTAATCGCGGCGTTGTTGCGACACAACCTTGTAGGCGGCGTCTAAATCCCGGCTGCTGAAAGCCTCGATGTTATCGAAAACGTAGACCATGGAAATGGATTAATATGACCGGAGTGGGGGAAGGAATGCGTTAGGAATGTATTCAATTTCGCAGCTATGACCGTCGCCGATTACCGAAGCTACATCAAAACGAGGGTTCAGCGGAATTTTATTTGTGCGGATATATGATTCGGCGGCACGGCAGAGAAGTGACACCTTTTTCGGAGTCATAGCTTCCAGGGGATTCTGTTTATCGTCGCGCCTGGTTTTGACCTCAATGAACACGATGTCATCGCCGCGAGAGGCTATGATATCAACTTCGAGATGGTTCATGCGCCAGTTGCGTTCGAGAATAGTATATCCCTCAAGTATAAGCTTGTCAACAACTTGATTTTCACCCCATTGTCCGAGATCGTTATGTTCTGCCATTGTGATTGTTTTATTATAAAAAGGAAAAGCCTCAACCATCTGATAATCAGTGTGTTGAGGCTTGAGTTGTCTTACCAGGATTCGAACCTGGACAGGCAGAACCAAAAACTGCAGTGCTACCATTACACCATAAGACAATCCTATGTGCTCAAGGCGTCAAATGCCCTAAAGCGTTGCAAAGGTAGGAAGTTTTTTCGGTTTATGCAAATTTAAATACATTTCTTTTAGGCTTGTGGCGGCAATCAGCTGTCAACAATGGCGGCAACAAGCAGTGTTCCAGGCTTATGCTCCGCGGAATAGGCGTGTGGATTTGAGGCCCGGGCGGTTCATGAGGGTGGCCGTGGTGAAGGAGGAGGTTGGCTCGGAATTATATTTGATGTGGTAACGTTCGTGGGCGAGGTTTGAGAGAATGAAGGTGGCGACGTTCGCTTCGGCGCTATCCTCATTGGGATAGACGATTACGGCTGACGACGAGGTTGTTGATGTGGCTGTCGTGGGGTAGGTGATTCGCTCTTCGATGGAGATGTCAAAGGCTTTTCGGGTGATGGCAAGGGCAATGCCGGAGGATATCGGCAGCCCGTCGGGCAGCCCATATCGCCGGATTTTGACCGAGCCGTCGGCTTGACATTCGATTTCAAGGCGTGGAGTAGTATCGGCCGTGGGATCGTAGCTGAGTTCTCCTTCGGCGAAGTCGGTTTCTACCGGACCATGACCGGAAGGCACCGCGAGCATGGCTACGGCGAATGAGGCTATAACAAGCAGAATCACATAAAATTCTACCGAATGAAGGAATTCCATAAGGGAAGATGGGGCGTGGAGATGGGGTTACATCATGGCGTTCATCAGCGCTGAGGAGATGAGCATATAGATGAGCATGCCGATGATGTCGTTGGTGATGGAGATAAATGGGCCGGTAGCAAGAGCCGGGTCGATCTTAAAGCGTTCGAGCGTAAGGGGAACGAATGTTCCGAAGATTGACGCAAAGAGCACTACTGCCATTAGTGATAGCGAAACGGCGATAGTGGTCGGATTCCACGGCGAGAGGTTAAATATGTTGTAGCAGAATACGAGCAGCGAGATAATTAAGCCGTTAACCAAGCCTACACCAACTTCTTTCAGGATTTGGCGGCCGGTATCTTTCAGGTCGAGCGAACCGTTGGCCAAACCTTGCACAACGATAGCTGATGACTGAATACCGACGTTACCACCGGTGCCACCAATCATAGGGATGAATAGCGCCATGGCGGGGTTGGTAGCAAAGCCTTGCTCAAAGTTGCCGAGAATTAGAGAGTTGCCGATACCGCCGGCAATACCGATAAGTAGCCACGGCAGGCGGGCACGTGTCTGTTGCCAAATCGTGTCGTGAGATTCTACGTCTTGCGAAAGACCTGATGCCAACTGGTAGTCACGTTCCGAAGATTCGCGGATGCGGTCCATGACGTCGTCGACGGTGATATGTCCTACTAATCGTCCGATGGAGTCGATAACCGGCATTGCAACCAGGTTGTATTTTTCGAAGTCGATGGCAACGTCGTCGAGCGGGGTGTCGGTCTTAACGGCGGGGGGATCGGTCTCCATCACGTTCTTAATCTTTGATACGGATGGATGGGTGATAAGTTTTTTGAGCGGGAGGGTGCCTCGCAAGCGGTCGTCGTTGTCAACAACGTAGACGTTGTAGACTTCGTCCATATCTTCGGCTTGCATTCTGAGCTGCTTGATACATTCGGGCATTGACCAGTTCTCATTGACAACCAGCATTTCCGTACCCATCAAACCGCCGGCGGTGTCTTCGTCGTATTTCAGCAGGTCGATAATGTCGCCGGCTTGCTCAACGTCGTCGATATGCGAGATTACTTCTTCCTGGTCCTCTTTGTCGAGGTTTTGGATAAGGTCAACAGCATCATCTGAGTCGAGGTGGTCGATATATTGGCGAGCAATTTCCTCCGGCTCCATGTCGCTTAGGAGCTTACGGCGGTCGTCCTCGTCGAGTTCCATCAGCACATCAGCGGCCTTGTCGCCATCGAGTAATCGATAGAGAAATTCCGCTTCGGAGAGGTCTAAGTCTTGATACAACTCGGCGATATCAGCCGGGTGCATTTCTTCCAACTCCCGCCGTGCGGCAGCTTCGTCGTGGGCTTCAATTATCCCTTTTATTTTATCGAGAAACTCCTCGTCGAACTCTTTCATGATGTGTGACTGGAATAGGATTCCTGACTGGGGAATCGGGTTGATCTCGGATTATCTTACTTATCTATCAAGTTGGTCAGCTCGATGAACTGGGCTACAGAGAGCTGCTCGGGGCGCATTGCCAACAGTGGCGATTCCGGGAGCGTCTGGCCGGGTTGCAGCAACTGCTTGAGCGAGTTGCGGATGGTTTTGCGTCGCTGACCAAAGGTAGTTTTCACTACGGATTTGAACTTCGCCGGGTCGCAACCCAACTCGGTGACATCGTTACGAACCATTTTGATGACGCCCGATTTTACCTTGGGTGGCGGATTAAACACGTGCTCATCAACGGTGAATAGGTATTCGATGTTATACCATGCTTGAAGCAGAACGCTGAGAATGCCACGCGCTTTTGTGCCCGGAGGGGCGGCAAGGCGTTGCGCTACTTCGCGCTGCAACATCCCGGAGCAACAGACTATGCGGTCTTTCCAGTCGAGCGCATGGAAGAAGATTTGCGACGAGATATTGTAGGGGTAGTTGCCGATGAGGCAGAACTGCCCGTCTCCGGGAATCATTTCTCCAAGGTCGAGTTTCAGGAAGTCGTCGGCAATAATACGGCCGTCAAGTTCCGGAAAATTAGCGTTTAGATATTCTACGCTCTCCGAATCGAGTTCTACAACTTTCACATCGTGATTGCGTTCAAGCAGGAAGCGGGTGAGGACCCCCATACCGGGACCTACTTCCACAACCGGCAGACCCTTGTATTCGTCAAGGGTTGCTGCGATTCTATCGGCCACAGAAAGGTCGGTAAGGAAGTGCTGCCCGAGGGCTTTTTTAGGGCGTACGTTCATAGTTAACGCAAAGTTAACCCTTTTTTGCGGGTTTGGCAAATTTTTTGACGATGTCGTTGAGGGAGATGCCCAGAAGGCGTTTCAGTCCGGTTAGACTGACGATAATAGAGATGGCAACGAAGGGGAGTGTGGCTACCCACCCGAACTGGGCACGCATTATGGCAGTTGCCCAGCAGATGACAAATACGGTCAGTGATAAGACGAATGAGTTGCGATTAAAGGCGATGCCGTAGCGCCATCGGCAAACTATCAGCACTTCTATCAGATATAGCACATACCATAGCGTATAGGCGTAGCCTAATCCGGCAATGCCCATCCAGTCGTAGAAGAATATGTTAAGCGCTACGGCGATAAAGGCTGAGATCAGTTCGGTGATGAGAAACATTATCCCGTCGCCTTTCGCTAAGATGATAAATCCGTAGCACCACGACCAAGTGCGGAACACCGTGCCGATTATGGCCCAAGTAATGAATGGCAACATTACCAGGAATTTGCCATCATATAGCAGATGAATAATAAGTTCATCTGTTGCCAAAAACAGGGTGATAATCGGGAAAATCATCAGCATCAAGATGGCAATTTCGTGGGCAAGAAAGACTGAGAGGCGGCGCGATGAATTGCTAACTTCGGCGATGCGTGGGAAATATTCGGTGCCGATAGCTCCAAGGACTAAGCCGATATAGCGGTTGACAAGGGTGAACCCTGCTTGATAAAAGCCTGCAATTTCAATACCTCCGACTCTGTTCAGATACGACATGAAGATGTATGAAACGGCGTTAGCGGCAAACTGGCTGACCGTAATAAATATACCGAGAATTACGAATTCTTTACCGGTGATAAGTGTCTCCTTGAGGCCGATTTTGCTGTCGGGTTTCTCGATGCGTTCGCGATATAGTCCGCGGCATATCCAGGCGATAATTATATATGTCAAAATAGCCGGAATGATGCTGGCCATCCCCCAATAAAAGAACATCGGCACGGTAATCATCAAGCCGATAACGGCGCCGGTGACGGTAGATTTTGCTAATTTGGTATAATGCTTGAGCCCTTGAAAGATGGCGCCTTCATTGTTGCTGAGTGTGTTAAGAAGAATGCCACCTGACAGGAGCACGAAGGGGATAATATGGTCGTAATCGCCGAACGACCATTGACTAAAATAAGGGGATAAACAGAGCATCACCATCGAGCCGAGCAACCCTAATGCTAACGACCAACGACGCATTATGGCGATAAGGCGCGGTAGGTTTTTGCTGGGCGACATCGCTATGGCACGGACCTCTCCGGCGCCGGTGCCGACCTGTGATATCGAGCTGATGGTGTCGATTACGGAGTTGTAGATGCCGAAGAGTCCGATGCCGGTGGGGCCTAACAGGATGGCTACCAACTTTGTGCGGATAATCGAACAGAGGATGGTGATAGTTTCCACACCGCTAAACAGACCGGTTACCTTGAGCACACGTCGCGACAATCCTCCTTTCGAAGGATGATTGGCAGGTGACGACGTGGCGTTGGTGTCGGTTTTTGTTATCGGCGTAGCCATGATTCGGGGTTCTCTTTCTGTCGGCCGTTGCGGATTTCAAAGTGGAGCACACTTCGACCGTTGTCGTTTGGATCGGCAAATACCGAGCCGATGTTCTGTCCGGCTTTTACTTTCTGACCGGTTGTAACGGCTACCGATGCCAGGTTTGCATAAACGGTCATATATGAGCCGTGACGTATTACGACTACTGAGTTATATCCTTCAGGACGGAACACTGCCGACACTTCGCCGTCGCAAATTGTGCGCACACCGGCATTCTTCGCGGTTTCGATATCGATACCGGCATTGTCGGTTTCGACGTGTGGCAGTGATGGGTGTTGTTGACGGCCGAAGCGGCGTACAATAGTGTATCGGCCGGTAACGGGGAAGGGTAGGCGTCCCTTAAGCGATGCGAAGTCAGAGCCGGATTCAACGGCCGACGACGCGGTGCCGGATTCGGATGCGCTATCGGGGGTACGGAGCGGAGCCGCAGATTTGCCGGAGGTAGTAGCGGGGGCAGCTGCCGGCGTTTCTTCTTGAGCGGCGCCTTGCTTATGGCCATGTTTAACAGGCTTGGTAGTTTTGCGCTTTTCCTCCTGCTTTTTCTTTTCTTCAGCAGCTTTGCGTTCGGCTTCAGCCTTCTTAGCTTCAGCCTCAGCTTTTTGAGCAGCCTTTTTAGCTTCTTCAGCCTCTTTCTTAGCTTTTTCAGCTTCAGCAGCCTTCTGAGCAGCGGCCTTACGGTCGGCTTCCTTCTTGGCTTCCTTCTGAGCCTTTTCAGCTTGTTTCTTAGCTTCTTTTTGAGCTTTCTCTGCTTCGGCAGCTTTGCGCGCAGCCTCTTCAGCGGCAGCCTTTTTGGCGGCTTCAGCCTTGGCAGCTTCCTTAGCTTTTCGGTCAGCCTCCTCGATGGCAGCCTTGCGCGCAGCTTCTTCAGCGACTTGTGCTTTACGTGCGGCTTCTGCTTCTGCGGCTCTCTTGGCAGCTTCAGCCTTACGGGCCTTTTCAGCCTCTTCGGCTCGACGAGCGGCTTCGCGTTTTTCAGCTTCGCGAGCGATCACGTTGTTAAGTTCGCGCTCGAGAGCCGCAGCACGCTGACGTTGCTGATCCATAACGGTTTTCAGAGCCGTGCCTTGGCTACGCAGTTCCGTTACGAGGTTTTGAGTTTCGGTTTGTTTCTTGACGAGGGTGTTGCGTTCGTTTGAAAGTTCATTCTTCGAGCGACTTGCCTCATTGGCTAATGCCGCTAAACGTTTGCGTTTCCCTTCGAGCACATTCTTCGTTGCCGTGATTTCAGCAGAGCGCTTTTTGCTCCACTTGTCGAACTGACGCAGGTAGCGCACACGGCGATAGGCCTGTGCGAAGGATTCCGATGAGAATAGGAACGCCAATGTGCTCATGTTTTGGCGACGTCCTTGCGAACGTTTGATGGCTTTAACGTAGCTTGCCGAGATTTGGTGGAGATGAGTATTCAGCGCTTCGATTGAGTCGTTGAGAGTTGCGATTTGTTTGTCGAGCGAGTCTATGCGGTTTGAGATAACATCAATTCGGCCGTTACATTCGGTAATTTGACCTTCAACCAGGTTGAGCTGACTGAGCTTGCGCGAGGTCTCTTCAGCGTTGAGCTGAATTTGTCGGCGTGTCTCTTTGATGTCTGATTCAGCTTGCTTCTTGTCGTTGCGCACTTCCTTTTCCGAGCGGTTGCTATTGTTGGTAGAGGTAGATTTCGATTTCTTCTGCGAAGCAGATTTCTTCTTTGAGGATGTTGATTTCTTTGAAGTAGAACTCTTTTTGCTGCTCCTCTTTTTATTTTGAGCTGATGACGACGAGGTAGAACCCTGTTTTGAGGATTTCTTCTTAGTGGTAGAAGTGGTCTCGGTTTTGGGCTGTGACTGGCTTTTCTGTTTCTTTTGTGAAACAGAATCGAACGGGAGGAGCAGTAGGAGCGATGCAAGCAGAATTGTCAGAAATCTTGACACGGCGATGTATGGTTGGCTGAATTATGAGTTATCGTTAAGCTTAATTTAAGTTCTTGAGTATGGCGTTCAACTGTTGCATTGTGATGCGCTCATACTTTTCGGGGATACGGCAGGATTTGTTAATCCCGGCGTTAAACTTTGAACTATTGAGATCCCATTTCAGGGTTGCGGCAACTTTTTTGCCTTTTGAGTTTTCGATGTTGACCTCTTGGGCAAACCATCCGCAGGTGCGGCTCTCGAAAATGTCGGAGTAGTAGGCTTGTACCGTACCGAAGTCTTTAACGTCGATAACCGTGCCGCGCAGGGCGTTTGCCGTTAGCGAGGCGAGGAAGCCGTAGTTGAATTTCTCCGGCTGGTCGTGGGGCAGGATATACCATCCGTTGTCGGCCTGTTCGAAGTCGAATTTTGTGCGATCAGCGGTGGTGGCGGTGCCGTGGCCAACGATGAATGCACGTCCTAACAGTAGGTCTTGGATGTCGGCGATAGTGATGTTCGAGCTGCCCAGCACAGACGCTGTAGGTTCGGAAAGATATTTCTTATGATATTTGTCAATTACAACAATCGAGTCGTTATCCATCCAGAGCGATGCAAATTCAAAGCCCAGCATCTTAATGGAGATCGAGATATACTTGTCGCGGCTCATGTAAGCTTTGGCTGAGGCATTTTGCTTTATCGGCGAGGTGAGCGAAATTTTCAGGCCCATCTCAACGTCGCGCCATTGCTTCCACGACTCGGTCAGGAGGGTGTAGCGGCTGTTCAGATTCGTTACGGCAACGCTGTTCATACTGCCATTCTCAACGGATGTCTTGTCGGTAGAGGTTTCTGCGTTGTCGACGCCGATTTCGGTTGTTGACGATGATTGATATTCTTCAACAGCGCTTTTCTGAGATTTACAGCCGGCCATCATTCCGCCGAGTAGGCAGATGGAAAGCATGTTTATGACGAATTTCTTCATTGTTGTCTATCATTTGTTACTCCACAAACGGCGAGCGTTGGCGGATTTTCTTTTTCAAAGTTTTGTTGTCGGGATCGAGTTTTAAGGCTTGTTCCCAAAATTCTACCGCTTTCGCCACTTCGCGGTTCATGAAGTAGATGTCGCCGGCATGATTCAGCACGTCGGCTTGCGGATTTTCGGCTTCAAGTTCGAGCGCGCGATCGATCCATTCTTTTGCTTTAACGTAGTCTTTCTTTTTGTAGAAAATCCAGGCATAGGTGTCGATGGCGGTGTCGTTTTCAGAATTTGCACGCACGCAAATGGCGCTGTAGCGTTCAGCCATATCAAGGTCTTGCTCGTTTTCGGCCAGATAGTAGGCGAAATTATTTAGCGCAAGCAGATTCTCAGGGTCGAGCGACACGGCTTCTTTGTAATAGACGAATGCCGAGTCGGGCATTTCGCGTGCATAGTAGATATCGCCAATGGAGGCTACGATTTGCGAACGAGCTGAATTGTCGTTCTCGTCGGTCAGCGTTAGGGCTTTGCGGAAGTAGCCGAGGGCTTGGTCGTAGTCTTCGGTTATCTGATAATTTGCGCCCATAAGCAGATTGACAACCGGGTCGTCGGGAATGAACTCTAAGGCGCGTTTGCCGGTAGAAATGGCTGTCGGGATGTCGTTCAGCTGGCCGTAAAGACTCATGATAGAGCGCCAGCGCCCTGTGTTGGAGAGGTCGGCATCGACGGCATATTCTTGTTGTTCGGCAGCGCTGCGAAGATCGCCGGTCACTACGAGGTATGAAGCGTAGAGGTCGCGAATTTGGGCTTCGTGGGGGTGCTGAACGATTAGTGTTTCAAATAGGTTCTTAATTTGCGGGCGGCGCAAAGAGTCGCCATAGAGCTTGCCTACATAGTCGCGCAACAGTTCGATTTTCTCTTCAACGTCGAGATTTTCCTGCATCAACGCACGATTGATTTCGCGATCGTAGCCGGTAGAGTCGCCACGTTGGAGATATAGCTGCGCACGTTTAAAGTAGGCGATGCCGTTGGTAGAGTCGGTCTGGCAAGCAAGGTTGTAATATTCCATCGCGCGATCGGGCTGACGCATCGCCATAAACACGTCGCCGGCATAGATCTGATAGCCGGTGTTGCGAGGTGATGATGTCATCAGGTCGTTAATCTCATTGATGGTGGCGGTGGTGTCGCCTAATGCGAGCATTGCTCTGATTTTATGAGAAGTCAGGCCGATGTCTTTCCCTTCGGCGCGCTCGATTCGGCGCAATACGTCTAACGAACGGCGTAGCGAGGCGGTGTCGCGTTTTTCTTGCAAGGACTCAACGAGTTTTACGGCAACGTCGGGCTTGTCGGGGTTTAGAGAGTCAACGATGGTCCAGATGTGGATAGATTCATCGGTGTTGCCAAGCGAGTTGTTGACCATGCCGTAGAAAATTGCTCCATAATAGTCGTCGGGGTGCATGTTGAAGTGGCGACGCATCAGCGAGTAGCCTTTGCGAGCCATGATTGTGTCGTTGCGTCCGAGAGCCATCAGATAATAGCCGAGATTCTGGCCTACCGATGTTTCGGTGGTGTCGAGTTCGTAGGCAGCTTGTAGCAGTTCGAAAAACGAGCCGTCGTCGCCTTGCGCGTTTTTGCTCATCGCCTCCATGTAGATGAAGTCGGCTTTGCGTCCGGTTTCGGTATCGTTGTCGGCCGACACTAAGAAGCTACCTGCCGTAGAGAGGGCAAGCACCAGGAGCGGAAGGAAATTCAGAACTCTATGTCGCGTAGAAATTTTCACTCTGTAAATTTGAGAATTGATTAGATCTGTTGGTGTAGGTTTGGCGGATTATTTTACACCGGTATGGCCGAAGCCTCCTTCGCCGCGTTCGGTTTCGTCGAGGTTGTCAACTTCGTCCCATTCAACGCGTGAATAACGCCCGATAACCATTTGACAGATGCGTTCGCCGTCGTTTACGGTAAAGGGCTCGTTAGAGAGATTAACAAGGATTACGCCGATTTCTCCGCGGTAGTCGCTATCGACGGTGCCGGGGGCGTTGACCAGCGAGATGCCGTGTTTAATAGCGAGGCCGCTACGCGGACGAATCTGACATTCATATCCTACAGGGAGCTGAATACGCAATCCGGTCGGCACTAATGCGCGTTCCAACGGCCCGAGCTGTATTGGCCCATTCGGCAGATAAGCTCTTACATCCATTCCGGCAGCACCGGGCGTTGCGTAAGCAGGCATCGGATGGTGAGAACTATTAATGATTTTAACTGAAATACGGTCGTTATTGGGCTCGTTGTTATGCTGCATAATTTGAATTATTCTATTAATTCGCGAAAATACGAAAAATCCGTCAAACAGCCATAATATTTATCCTAATTTAAGCCTGTTAAGTGATTCTTTACCTAAATATAATCATTCTCCGTTTCGCTAATATAATCATTCTCCGTTTGGCTGCTGTTCCAAATGCCGGGAAAGCTTTGTTGTTTGGTTGCTTATTGGAAAAACAAAAATAGCTGATAATCGAGGGATTATCAGCTATTTTTAGTACCCGGACCCGGGCTCGAACCGGGATGGATCGCTCCAACGGTGTTTGAGACCGTCGCGTCTACCAATTCCGCCATCCGGGCAGATGGCTCGTTCGCCGCTCTCATGCGGGAATCGTAGGTTTGCAGGCCGCTGTGGCGGCTTTTGCGTTGCAAAGGTAATAAGTTTTTAGTTATCTTGCAACTTTTCGCAACAAAAGTTTAGGAAACGGCTACCCTCAGAGCTGTAACTAATGCTGCTAATGGGGATTATGCCATTGGCGATAATGCGAATCAGCTAAAGTCGCTGATTAGAATTGGTCGAATAGGCCTAATAGAAATCAGCTTAATGTAGCTAATGGGGGATTAGCGAGTGAGGACAATGTTCTTGTCGGCGGCGATACGGCGCATGTTGAGAATGGCGTAGCGCATACGGCCGAGGGCGGTGTTGATGGACACGTTGGTGGCTTCAGCTATTTCCTTAAACGACATGTTGCGATAGAATCGCATTTCGAGCACTTCTCGCTGGCTGTCTGGGAGCGAGCTCATGATGCGTTTTACGTCGGTGTGGATTTGGCTGGTGACCATCACGTCTTCGATGTTCTCTTCAGAGAGATCACGACGGTTTAAGACATCGGCTTCTTCCTGGTCGGCAGAGATGGTGTTCTCGCTTTTGGCCTGGCGGAAGGTGTCGATAATAAGGTTATGGGCGATACGCGTAATCCAAGCAGAGAATTTGCCGGAGTCGGTGTAGCGTCCTTGCTTTATTGTCATGATAGCCTTGACGAAAGTCTCTTGAAAGATGTCGTCGGCGGTATCTTTACATTTTACAATGTTAAAAATGTAGTTGAACACACGGTTTTCGTGCCTGCGCAGGAGAGTGTCGAACGCGTCGTTGTTTCCGTTAGCATAGGCTACGACCAACATTTCGTCGGTAAGCCGGTTTAAGTTTTGCATCAGAGTATAAAAAATGGTTAGGTAGATGTACTCTCGATAGGCAGTTAATTTTTAGTATGATTTGATTGCATTTACTTATTGAATGGCAAAATTACCTATATTTTTGGAAAGGCAAAATTTTCAACTAAAAAAATATAAAACTTTTAACACAAATTAAGATATGGCGTGCAATAAGATTGTCTTAGGGGCGTTTTGCGCGGGCGTGGAGCCGGAATCCATAGAAAAAGATATGCGGTAAATAATAAATCCGAGGCGAATGCGTTATATATATGTATTCTTAAAAATCCCTCCTGCCTATGGATAAAACCTCTACTCCGCTAACCACAAATTCACTACCATCTCTTAAATCTGTAAATACCCGACAGCGCAAATCGCAAAGCTTATCACCTCGCAGGTCGACCATCTTGATGTTGAAGCAATTTGCTCGTAGTTATAGCAGTATTCAGACGTTGCCAATCGTAATTGGATCGATTGTTGCAAATTAAGAATGATGATATTGAATAAAAAAGTCCTCCGATAGTTGCATATTCGGAGGATTTTTTTGTAAATTTGTTGCGTGACTTTTTCTCGACGCACACAACCCTATGAAATTCTTAAGTATAAGACAGATGAAGAGTAGTAACTGTTGGAGAAAAAGTCGGCTTAATTTTTTATAAAGAATGGTATGAAGAGAAATTTACTTGCGCTTGCGTTGGCAGCGATGACCGTTGTTTCGGCTTCGGCAGTCCCGGCAAAGCGACTGACCAAAACGGTCACACAACCTGACGGCTCCTCCATTACTCTCACCCAGATTGGTGACGAACGCTACCACGCTTACGTAACGTCTGACGGACTTACCGTTGACTTTACTCCTGAAGGATATGCCGTATATAACGGCGTTAATGGTGTATCTCAGATTTATGCACACGAACTTAATGAACGTACTGCTGAGGAGCAGTCGTTTATCGCCTCTAAGTCGACCGAGTTGACTTTCCAAGCATGTCGCGCTGCATCGCCCCGCTATCAGCAGATGATCGCTACTCAGAAACCTGCTACTGTAAAAATGTCAAGAAGCAATAAGGCTATCTCGATTGAACAGGAAGACTCACAGGTGCCTCATGTTGGCGAAGCTAACATCCCCGTACTCTTGGTTAACTATACCGACGTAAAATTTAAGGATGACGATCCTAAAGCTACTTTTGAAAAATTCTTCAACGAAGGGGAGAGCAGCGTTTATCAGTATTTCCGAGATATGTCGAATAAGGCATATGATCCCAAATTCAAAGTGATGGGGCCGTATACCTTAGCTCACAATCGTAAATATTATGGTGGTACCAGCTCATCAGGTAGCGACGAGCACCCCGGCTATATGGTCAACGAAGCTGTAAAGCTGGCCGATGAAGATCCGGATATCGATTTCTCTATTTTCGACAATGATGGCGACGGCGAATGTGACGTTGTTATCGTGCTGTATGCCGGCGTTGGTCAGGCATCTTCAGGTGTCGCACAGGCTGTATGGCCCTGCCAGTGGACCCTTTCTGCTGATGGTGGCACAGTTAATGTGGATGGCGTGAAGGTCGACAAATTCGCGGTCTTTAATGAATTGAATGGTACATATCAGAACCAGGTTGATGGTGTGGGTACCGTTTGCCATGAGTTCTCCCACTGCCTCGGTCTGCCCGACTTCTACGACACTAACTATAGTGGCAAAATGGGTATGGACTACTGGTCGGTAATGGATACCGGTTGCTACAATAATGACGGTTACACACCGCTGGGCTATTCTGCTTATGAAAAAGCTTTCATGGGTTGGATTACCCTTCATGAAGGTGAAGCAAACACCAAATATACCCTCCCTGTTCTCAACGATATGTCGAATCCTCAGACAGAAGCCGTAGTGCTGGTTAACGACAAGGATAACGACGAATATTTCATCTTTGAAAACCGTAAGAAGCAGGGCTGGGATGCTTATATGAGCGACGAAGGTATGCTGATTACCCACGTAACTTATAAAGCATATTATTGGACTAACAACTTGGTCAACAATTATTCGCTCCAGCGTATGACCGTTGTCCCCGCCGATAACCTGTGGACATCTTCTACACTTAGTGCCGACCTTTGGCCGAAGAGCTACGCAACCGAGTTTACCGACGATTCAAAACCTGCAGCAAAAGTTAACACCGGTTCTACCCTTGGTAAACCCGTTACCGAAATTACTCGCGACTCATCTACCGGCGTTGTAACCTTCTGGGTTGATCGTGCTCCGGTTCCAACTTTGACGGCCCCCGTTCTGAACGATCCTACAATTGATAGCAATAACCTGACTATTTCTTGGCAGCCTGTAGAACAGGAAGGCGTTGACGTTACTTATTCTCTTTCTGCTTGGGAACAAGTAACTTCGGTCCCCGCTCCGACTGTATGGTACACCCCGTCGGCTCATTCAGGCGCTGCTTGGACGATTGAAAACTATGTAAAGGCTTACACCAATTATACTCTGTTTGGTAACTCCTCGTCAGTTGGTAAGTTAACTTCATCTGAAACTGTTACTCCGACCGACGGCGTTATTACCGTTGCTGCAAAGGTAGCTCGCTATTCAAGCGATAAGGGCGTGAAGATGGTAATTTCATTAATCGATAGCGACAACAATGTTGCTGCTTCCGAAACTATCACCATCCCTGATACAGCCAGCAATACCGATTACCTCTATTATTCTGCTGCATTTGTTGGCTTAGACAACTCTCAGAGCTATAAGGTATGTGTCGCAAACGAAGCTGTAAAGGCTCGTTTCAAACTTACTGAAATTCTGGGCTTAAGCGGCGACTATCAGGGCGCTGACGACGACCTCTATACCGCAGCTCTGAACGAAGCTATGAATCCCTCAGCAAGCGCTCCCGCTCGTGTAGCTGAAGAGCAGCGTGCCGGCAAGCACATCGTTGTTACCGGTATCACCGATGCTTCGTATACTATCACTGGTCTGACCGATGGTATCTATAACTATCGCGTGAAAGCTATCCCCGTAGATGAAACGCTCGCTTACGAAAGCGAATGGTCAGATGTAGAGTCTGTTGAACTCGGTTCAACCGGTATCGCAGAAGTTAACGATAACGTTCAGACAGCATCTTACCTGATTCTGAATGGCGAAATCGTAGCAACTCCCGGCGCTAAGCTTTACAGTGTATCAGGCGTTGAAATGGCAGGCAACGGTGCCGGCCGATTCAATGTAGCTCCCGGTGCTTACATCCTTGTAACTCCCGGCTTCCGCCCCGCTAAGATTGTTCTCTAAAACGAGACAAACATAAACCTAACTGGAGGCTGTGTCATAATTCAAATATGGCGCAGCCTCTCTTTTCCTTTGTAAAGTGTCAGCATATAGAAATTGCTTATACCGGAACTGTGATTTTTTCAAAATGGTTTAAATGAAGAACGCCCCTCAAGTATGCTGCCTTTCGGCGCGCCTGAGAGGCTTGTT
>CAZKYD010000052.1:0-16808 GCA_964556875.1 uncultured Alistipes sp. | reverse complement strand
TTCTACCCTACCCCTTGCATATCCCCAAAACAACCCCATCCACCCGCCAGAAGCCCTTTTCCTGGAGATCCAAAGAAATTTTCCCAAGCTTGGTTTACACCACAAAAATTCAGTTTGAAGAAATCAGAAATTAAATTCCTTTTCCAAAATTATTAGCTCCGATAAGCAATAGCTCAGCCTAGACTCTGCAACCACTCCCCGATAATGCCCAGTCCACCGAAGCCACCCCTACCATTTTACAATTAGGTTTCCATTTTACAATTAGAGAAGATGAACTCAATTTCATCCTACCATTTTACAATTAAGCCACAATTTTACAATTAGACTACAATTAGGCTAAAGCTTTACCATTAGACCAGAATTGAGGCTACACTGGAAGTATATACAAAAAAAGAGCGCCTTAAGGGGCGCTCTTTAGTGATTCGCACAGGATTCAAACCTGTAACCTTCTGATCCGTAGTCAGATGCTCTATTCAGTTGAGCTAGCGAACCATCGCTTTATTAGCGGTTTTGCGACTGCAAAGTTACGCAACATCCCCGAATCTACCAAATTTTTTGGCAAGTTTTTTCGGCATTTATTGCATTTTAGTAATCCTCAGCGCTCTTCATCGGAGCTTGCAGCCTGATTATCAGAGTAATTCAGTATTTATCAGCAATCGAGGCTGCAACCTTGAAGCTACAACCTCGATTACTTATAGGAGTATTTTAGTTTGCCGCAGGGGCGAAACGGAGCGTATTTGAAGGGTTAATCTTTTTGCGAGAGTAATTCTTCTTTATATAGTTGATCAAATCGTAATAGACGATTTTCTGCGACTGAGCTACGATTCGACCATTCTTCAACGATTTCATATAGTCGCCACCACCGGCAAGGTAGTCGATAGTAGCTACGGTATATGTCTTGGCCGGGTCGATCTCTTTACCGGAAACCGTAACCGATGCGAGTGTATGATCCTTATTATTATATGTAGCGGCCACATTTGCACTAACGCCATCGCCTCCGCGCGAAGCATACACCTTCATGGCGTCAATAAGATCCTGGCCACTGAGCTCCATAACTAAGATTCGATTGTCGAACGGCTGCATTGAGATAATCATACCTTCCGAGATGCCGCCTTTCGGCAGGCCACGGCGCAGAGAGCCGACATTCATCAATGACAGGTCGACTTGACGGCCAAGCAGCTCGCTACCTCTATCAAAAACGAAATCACTAACGAAATTCAGCAATGCCGGTTCGCTATTGGGCAGCTCTCGGGCTGTTTTCCCGATTGGCTGAGTCATCAACGAATCGACTCCATGGCGATACGGCAGAATAAGCGATGCCAGTTCGTCGCTGGTGCTGCGGTCATACGCTGCGCCGAGACGCACTTGACGATAAGCGGGAAGTTTTTCGCCGAGTTTATCCAAATCGACAGTCACCTCAGTAATATATTCACCCATCTTTGCATTTTGGGTAACCAGCACCGGCTTTCCGTCGGCATTGGTCAGCCATTCACGTCCACTGCCGGGAGAAAGCAGAGTGTGAGAGTGGCCACCAAAGATCATATCTATATTCTTCGTATTTTTTACGATATCCTGATCCGTAGGCGAAGGCACATTTTCATATCCCAAATGAGAAACCGCAACCACCAGGTCGACACCCTCCTGATTTTTCAGCCACCAAGCAGCAGCATTGGCAGCCTCAACAGCATCAAGATATGTAACACCTGCCGATTTATCGGCGGCAATCATGCCGTTCGGATCGAGATTGAGCCCAATAACGCCAACACGCTTATCGCCAAAGGTAAAAATCTTGTAGGGCTTAAACAGACCGGCAACATCCGGCGACTCGAACTTATAGTTCGTAGCCAGCCATTGGGCATTGCTCATGCCGACATTGCGAGCCATTTTTTCAACGCCATTATCGAAATCATGATTTCCGAGAATCTGAACGTCATAGCCAAGATTATTCATAACCTTCATTTCAACCTCACCGCCATAGAGCGTGAAGAAAAGAGTACCCTGAACAGCATCGCCCGAATCAATCAGCAACACATTCGGCTGAGCTGCGCGCACACTATCAACAAACACCTTTCGGCGCTGCACTCCGCCAAACCCTTTATCCGTAGGATCGATTTGGCTGTGTGTATCATTCGTCTGAAGAATCACAAGGTCGTTGGCTTCGGCCGAAATGTTTGCAGAAAGAGCAAATCCGGCAGCGATTAGACCAATCAAAAAGTTTGAGTTTTTCATATTACACATTATATAATATATAGAAGGTTATTTCTGAGCAACACGGCGGGCCTTATCGAGAGCAATTTGGTCAGCCTTTTTCTTCACCGGGAGCGTCGATGAGCCTTGGCGGATAAACATTGTTCCATCCGTTAGCTTAACAGCGCCACGATATGGCTTCACCGTAACCACAGCAAAACAGTGGCCATCGATATCGTCATATTCGAGAGTTACAAGCGTTGGATAGAGCTGCACACCGTCAATGGTCAACCCGAAGTTCACACGCAACGAGCGGCAGAACAGCAGGCAGAACTTATCCTTCACATCCTCGAGATCATACTCCTCGAATCCATTATTAATATAAACAAAGTCGCTATCCAAACCGCGGGGCACACCCGAGTTAGCGACACCGATATAGAGCACACCACCCTCGGTGTTCAGCATACCGCAAATAACTTGAGCCAGCTCCAGTTCCTGCTTCTTTTGGTCAGGCTTCATATTATTACCGGCAGGATAAATCATCGATTCCTTAAACTCATGATGCTGATCTTCGGTAGCGTTTACGCGCGATACATCGATATTCGGCATCTGCAGATTAAGCAGGTCGTAAATCGAGCGTTTAAGTTCCTGACGAAGATTGTTCAAGCGAAGGCCTCGCATAAGATTATATGACGCCACCATACGCTTCAACGAACCCGTCAGCGGCGAATCCGATTCATCAGGCAACGCCAACGAACAATCGGTAGCCGGCAAATCGAGAGTAGCCAGCACCTGCAACACCTCCAATCGACGGAGCAAGTCGGCATCATTTCCGGGGAACTGATTGACGCGACGCGTCAGTTCAACAACCGCCGCGTTATCCACACGGTCATCAATCATGAATCTCGACAACCCCTCAACCAGCGACTGCTTCAATTCCATATATTGCGCACGGTAAGTGTCGCCGGTCAGCAAAGCCAGCAGACGGCCGGCCGCCAACAGCGTATACACCTCCGTAATATTATCATTTGTGACATTCGCCATCGCGTTCAGCAGACGTGACAGGCCATAAACTGCGTCAGACGAAAGATACGTATCGGGCAGCGATTCTACAACCTCTTCTACTTCTGGTTTCTCCGGTTCTACCGGTTTCGGTTCAGGAATCCATTTTTTACCGCCATTGACATTGTCAAGCAGATATTTGAAACCGTTCTTTACGAAATTATAGTTGTCGGCAGTGTTGCTATCTTCGTCAAATTCGCAGAACTGCGCCGCCAAGTACGGGCGACCGGTCTTCTTATTGGTGCTAACATCCGTAATCGAAATCCAAACACGTTGATGCTGCTTTAAGTCGACACCCTTTTTCGGAATCAAAACCGGATAACCGCCATCAGTTACAGCTAGGACCGTCTCCTTATTTTCCTTGGTAATCACCGCCTTCATCTGATTCTCCTCGCTGAAATCCTCTTGAGCGATATTCATCATCAGCTCATCAACTTCACGCTCCATCGAGAATCGGAATTCACCATTGGGCAGCGTCTCAATGATACGTCCATAGAAAAGCATATCATCCCCATCGAGGATAAAGTTCTCGGGCGACGGAGTGACCGGATAAGGCACGATATTTCGCGAATTGATAATACCACGACCCTCATATACCGAATCCTCGATCACACAGCGGAACGTATACAGGTCAGAATCATCGCGACCGGTAATGCGGAAAGAAATTTCATCACCAATACCGGGCACCATCTTCTTCTTTTTTTCTGCCGCCTTTTGAGCTAAAGGATCGGTAACATGCTGAATCGGGTCGAACAGACTCGTCTCCAGTTCCTTCCACATCACATGATGACGCGGGATATTCATATCGTCGGGGGTAGTCTTCGAATCCAAGCGGCCATTCAAGCATACCGAGAAGAAGATATCCTCCGACAGCGGGAATTCCAACACCTCCTTAGTGTTAGAACCGGTAGCCACCGGTGAAATCTTAATCTTGCCATTGCTAACCGAGAGCACCGTGTTTTGTCCCTCATAAGTGCTGACCGACTTACGCGACTCCTTCCGATAGTTAACCATGCTACACAGATAAACATGACATAGGCGGTTAACATCCTCCAAGTCCTTCCAGGTATACTCCAGCGGCATTTCAAGGTTTTCCGTCAGAGCCTTAAACGCCTTCTCAACCAGCGCCGGTTCATGACGACCTACCAACAGCATCGCCAACGTATATAGACGGCCACGATAGTAGTTCCAACGAGCATACTCCTTATTCTGAGTCAGCAATAGCAGAATCGCTATTGCCTCAATAATTTCACGCAGCGCATCGTGGCTCGTTGTGTTAACAAACTTACCCTCATTATCGATGAAGATCTGCAGCATCAAGATAAATCCGTCTGCAAATTCACCGATAAAGCGCTGGTCGGCATGGTGGTCGCTAATAATCTTAAATATTTCCCAGATATAATCGTGGGCATACGAATTGCGAAGCGTAAATAGCGCCATCATCATTCGCATTTTCGCCTCCGGCTTATACAGCCAACCGCTTGATCGGAGCGACGCCAACGTTTCGGTAATATATTCTACATCAATTCCCTGAATAATCAGCGAAGACGACATCAGATAATCTTCACAAGTCAGAATCGTTTCCGACAGACGTCCTTGAAGGCTGCGACGTTCCTCCATCGGGAAGATATTGAGATATTCCGAGCGCTCAATCAAACTTAACGCTAACTCCTTTACCTGCTGCAACAGATTCTGACGGAATCCCGTCTTCGTAACGAACCACATCGCCACATTCTGAGTTACCGCCTCAATAGCGGTCAGAATCCATTCCGGATTGCCATCAACATATCGCGAGCGCGCCTCATCAAAAATCGGGTTTGCCAAAAACTTCTTCACGAACTTAGGGTTAGCCATCAATCGAGCCCCCTTCAGGTTCTGCAAGTCAGACAACGAAAATTTTGCCGGAGCCGATTCATGCTCCTTTAAATATTTAAGTTTTAATTGCCCCTTTTCTGTAGAAATAACTTCGCAAGTAATGCGCTGGAAACGTTCAAATTTTTCTCTACCAAGATCTATCGGATAAAAAGTAAGGCCTCGAGCATCATCGCGTATCGAAACATGAGCCCCGACATTATTATCTTGTCGCATAACTCTAAAACGATAGGTCTTGCCGATCTCATAAAGTTCAGGTACAACTGCATTCTGGTCCTGCTCCAAGCGATCATTTCCCTTATAAATACAGACTATTTTTTCAGGTATATCTGTAGTCTGAAATTCAAAAGGCTTAACAATATAAGGCGTAGCCGATGCCGGATCGCGCACTTTAAACACAAGCTTACCAGACTCTCTTGATTTTTCAAACTCGTTCTCTGAGAACGTGTAAGTTTTGCCGACTTCAAAAGCCATAAAAAGTATATTTTTGAGTTAGTGAATTACTATGGTATAGACATATTAAAATGTTCCCCAATATATCCATAAAATATAAGGAGAAACGCCAATTCAATGCAAAGTTATAAAAACTCTGACCATTAACAAAATCAGCTTTTATAAACTTGAACGAAAAAAAACGGCATTTGTTGTTAAATAATATAAAAAGCTGTGTAACTTTGCAGGGAATTTCTCAACGAAGTCAAATGACACAGTCTTCAACCATGCAAATAGCGCCTGAAAACGTTGTAAAAGCTGCCCGACGAGTAACTTGGGTGGGCTTTTGGATTAATGCGGCACTGGGTTTATTAAAAATCCTGGCCGGCGTTTTCGGGAGGTCGTCAGCAATGATTGCCGATGGTGTGCATTCATTCTCCGACTTCATTTCCGACATAATTGTTATAATCTTTGTCGGCGTATCCCACCGCCAATCTAACAACAGTTATCAATATGGCCACGGAAAATACGAGACCTTTGCAACCATGATTTTGGCCACCATCCTGCTATTCGTAGCCGTCACCTTCTTCACCGATGGAGTTGGCAAGACCTGGGATGCAATACGAGGCTGTCCCCTCCCCCGCCCTACATGGTTAGCGCTCGGAATGGCTATTCTGTCAATTCTCTCAAAAGAATGGTTGTATCACTATACCCGCCACGTCGGCGAAACGATCCAATCGTCGGTAGTGATTGCAAACGCATGGCATCACCGTAGCGACGCCCTATCCTCCATTGCCACCCTAGCCGGTATCGCCGGAGCGATGTATCTCGGCGAGCAATGGCGCGTACTCGACCCGATAGCAGCGATCATCGTCAGCATATTTATCTTCATCGTTGCCATCCGTATCGGCAAGCCTGCTGTTGAAGAGCTTCTCGAAGCATCGCTACCCGCCTCCACCGTAAACGAAATCTACGATATCATATCAAGCACCCCCGGCGTTAAGACCTTCCATCGATTTGCCTCGCGCCGTAACGGGACAAGGATGATACTCGATTTTCATATAAAAGTCAACCCAAACATAACCGTAGAAGACGGGCATACGATTGCCACTGACGTTGAACATCGGCTGAAAGCGCATTTTGAGCATGAACTAACAGTCAACATCCACGTTGAGCCTTACCACGGCACATCGGAAGACGAAAATAAAATGTATCGATAAAATCTATCTATACAGACCTACAACATAATAAAGCTGTGAAAAAGATTATCTACTCACGCACACTCTTATCAGTTACCGCTCTGATAGCAATGGTAGTTATGCTAACACTCGTATCGTGTAGCAAAAGCGCGCCGCAATCCCCCCTCGAGGCCATCCCGGCAGGAGCAAAGCAGATTGCGGTAATAAATCTTGATGAACTCGCCGAGGCTAACGGCGCCAACAAGATAGCCGCATCAGGCCATCTCTTGCCCGAAGTTGAGACAGCCGTATCAGCCATCTTTCCCGACGACCTGCAAAAGCCGCTCAGCACCTTGCTTGCATCAGCTGCTGAAGCCGTTGACACCAAAGAGGCCACTCTCTTCACCGCCTCCAACGGATATTCCGGCATAATATTCAAAGTTATCGACGGCGACAAACTCTCCGACAGCCAGCTCTCAACCTTCCGCGACAAATCGCAAGATTTTGGCGACTACGAAGTCTACTCCGTAGGCCGCCGAATGATTGCTGTTTCCGATGCGCTCTGCGTTATCGCGCCCGACGAGTCAACCATCAAAAGCGTTGGCAGCAAAGACAGCCAAAAATTCATGGCAGATATGCCCGGTGTGAAAGAATTTCTTTCAGGCGACCAAACCATAAAGATTGCCACTCTTGCCACAAACTTCTTCGGCAAAGAGATGCAAGGCTTATGGCTCTGCGGCGACATCCATTTCACAGAAAGCACAGCCGTTGCCACTGTTTCGGCAATGCAACCTAATGGCACTGTCGATCAACTCGGGAAACGCATAGCCGCCCCGATCAATCTGTCTGTAGCGCCATACATTCCCGAAGGATGTAGCCTCGTGTTTGCTACCGGCAAACAAGACGGCAACAATAAAACCTTTAACCTCGCAGATATCCTAACAAAATATATCCCCGGCCAATCGCTCATCTCCGCCAACGGCACCACCGCCATGTATCTCCGTCCGGCCGGATCGCTTAACGCCTTTAGCTTAATGCTCCCTGATAGATGGGACTGCGCTATTATTGCCGAAGGTGAAACCCCTAACGATTTTTCTACCTACTCGCTTAGCGAAGAAGAAATAACCAACAACAACAGCAATAATTACACCGATGAATTTCAGGGCACTCGCCTTGCAATGATCATCGATATCCCCCAAAAGTCGGATCTCCATACGGCTATCGGCCTCCCTTGTGGAGCATCCTTCACACTCAAAGTTACCGATGATAACATCAACGCAAAACTTGCACTTTACGGCAACTCCCAACCCGTGCTCGCCACTATAACCAATATTCCCTTGCTAAAAATGGCTCTCCCCTATATAGCCGGACTTAAATAAATTATTATTAGCATCTAAATGCCTACCTCAATAAAAATCAGCCAAATGTTGCCATTGGTGTTCGCAGAAGAACGCCAACGCCATGCAGCCTCTGAAATTTGGCTCACAGAAAAAGAACTTCTCCCCGGCCACACATATCTAATCAAAGCCGAATCGGGGGCCGGCAAATCCTCGCTATGCGCCTTCCTATTCGGCAATCGCCACGACTACGAAGGAACCTTGACCATCAACAATCGCGATGCTCGCAGCTTCTCGCCCGAAGAATGGGTAACACTACGCCGTAACGTCATGGCCTATCTCCCACAAGACATGGGATTATTTCCTCCTCTGACGGCCATGGAAAACATCCTACTTAAAAACCGGCTCACTAACCATAAAAGCCAAGCCGAAATTATGGAAATGCTGAAAGCCGTAGGGATGGCCGACTTCGTAGATCGCAAAGCCGAGCGCCTATCGATAGGTCAACAGCAACGTATTGCTATCGTTCGGTCTCTCTGCCAACCTTTCGACATTATTCTTCTCGACGAGCCTGTAAGCCATCTCGACGAAGCTTCTAACCTGGCAGTTGCGCAACTAATAGAGCGTGAAGCAAAAGCTAATAATGCCACTATTCTTGTCACCTCTGTCGGCAACAATCTTCGCCTCGACAACTACGAACTTCTCAACCTCTAAATCATGGTCTGGAAACTCCTTCGCACAGATATAAATCGCTGGCAAATTGCAGCATATGCTGCCGCCAACCTCATCGGTTTATTAATTGCCGGTTTAGCATTGCAATTTTATCGCGACGTAACCCCTTCGGAAGCCAACAATGAAAACGATCCCTTAGGCGCTGCCCGCTATTCCGTTGTAACCCGCCCATCACGCACCTCGCTATTCGGTTCAGCTCCCGAAGGCATTTCAAAAGAAGATATTGCCGATATGGCTCTCCAGCCTTGGGCCGATGGAGCAGCCCCCTTCATTCCGTCGGGATTCGACGTTTCAGTTGGGATTGACTTCGCCGGACGAGGATTCTCTACCGACCTATTTTTCGAAGGCGTTCCTGATGAATACCTCGATCAAAAGCCCTCAGGCTGGGGTTTCGATGCCTCCAACCCAGAAGCAACTATCATTCTACCGCGCGACTATCTCGCCCTATACAACTTCGGCTTTGCGCCTGCTCGCGGACTCCCAACGCTTGATGAGCAAACCGTCCGTGTTGCCCCGCTGAAAGTTACGATTAGTGGTAACGGTCTGTCGCAAGTGATTCCAGGTAAAATCGTAGGATTCTCATCACGCATCAACACTATTGCCGTGCCTGAAGATTTCATCCATTGGGCAAATGATAAATTTGCCGAAGATGGTGAACCCACTCCAAATCGAATGATCGTCAGGCTGCGCGAACCAGGCAATCCCGAATTTACTCGCTATCTGGCCGCCAACGACTTTGAAGAATCAGCCTCTGATGAAGCCACATCCCGCATGTGCTACTTTTTGCGCATCGTTGCCGGTGTAATTATTGCTGTTGGGCTGCTGATATCCCTTCTGGCTGTAGGCCTGCTGATTCTCAGTGTATTCCTACTGCTCCAGAAAAGTAAGAAAAATCTCATAGGATTAATGAATCTGGGCTATTCGGTTTCAACCTTGACCGGCTATTATCTGCGACTAATCGGAGCTGTAAACGCAACAGTCACTGTGCTGACCGTTATCGGCATTTCAATCGCCGCCGACATTTGGCATAGCCGCTTGACATCGCTCAGCATTCAGCCAGCCACAGTGCTTCCCACTCTGATAATTATAATCATAGCAATGATATTGTTGACAGCTCTATCGGCCTTTATCGTCAACACTCATATCCGCCGAATCCGCCCCTGTTAACCTCTGCGCCCGGAAAGCACAGAAACAACCCGCGGACAAATCATCTGTAACAGTTTATAGAATGCAAGTATTAACCCCAACAGAACGAAATAGCCAATAAAGTAAATTACCGTAATTGAGATATCGCTTTGCGGCTTAAAGGCGCGCGCCAAGAACATGGTAAAATGCGACATCACCAACGGATGGAACACAAATACGAAGAAAGTGGATCCGGTTAAAAACTTATTTGCAGTCAGCTTTTTCTCCGTAACACACCATCCGGCTATCGAAAGGGCCCATAAAATTACTGCCGGCAGGCTAAGGAATTTCGCCGTGTATGCCACTAATGGCATATCTGTAATTGTTAGCAGATTTATAATGCCGCACACGAAAAATACGCTAAAAGACAGCCATCCCTTTCCCTTAGCTAGTTCTACCAAGTCGACTTGATGGATACCCATTAGCGAACCTAACGCAAAATAGGCCATTGCCCATGTCAACAGCTGAAAGTAAAGGATATCTACATAAGCAGCATAGACCGAAACAATGCACAACACGATTAGCGTTAGTCGCGGCAGTTTCTTTAAGAGATAATAGAACACAGGAGCTAATATCACGCATGTCATTAACTCCCTGATAAACCACAAATTAGTATTGTGGGGCGCCGGAGTAATAAGGAAACCCTTAAAGAAGTCGGCCCAAGTCATTTGGAAGCCGAGAGCATACATTCGCGGGAAGAGATCCTTAAAGACAGGCAGATAATGAGCTGCAAAAAACGCAACCGTAATCAAGTTCCATAAAAGATAGGGAATCAAGAGCGACGTAACCCTGCGTTGCAATTTCTCCTTATATGTTGCAGGTCCCCAGTGACCATTGACAAAAAAGAGATAACTCGAAATAAAAAAGAACGATGCCACACCATTTTCAGATAAAAAAGCATGCAACACACTGAGCACAGCCTTCAATATCGGCAGCTCGGTTGTATTTAGGTCATAGCCAACGGTGGGCACTATCCCATTCCAGTTAAACCAATGAACAGCAACGATACACAACGCCAACGGAAAGCGAATCATTGCCAGAGCTTTAGATGTTGACGTCGCACGAAAATTCGTGTCACTCAATTTTTCTACGTTAAAGCTATTATTCATTGATTCCGGAGAATTTGTATAGCAAATGGGATGAAGCGGCAGAATGGGTTATGCGCCAAGCAGGGGGAGGATACGATGGAGAGCGGCAATGAACATATCAACTTCGGCGCGGGTGTTATACACCCCAAACGATGCTCTGACTGTGCCTTCAATGCCCAGTGCGGTCATCAACGGCTGAGCGCAATGATGCCCCGTGCGGACCGCCACGCCGAGTTTATCCAACAACATTCCGGTATCATAATGATGCGCCTTCCCGACAAGGAACGAAATTACCGGCGTTTTATCTTTAGCCGTACCGAAGATTCTCATTCCGGGAATTTCCATCATCTGCTCGGTGGCATAATTGAGCAGGTCCATTTCGTGAGCTTCAATCTCCTTGATACCGAGCGATTGGATATAATCCAAGCAGGTGGAGAATGCCGCGATATCAACAAAGTCGGGTGTGCCGGCTTCAAATTTCAATGGCGGTTCTTCGAAAGTTGTACCGTCAAACGATACATGCTTGATCATCTCGCCGCCACCCTGATATGGAGGCATCTTCTCCAGCCATTCCATACGACCATAAAGCACACCCACTCCTGTAGGGCCATACATCTTATGCGACGAGAAGGCATAGAAATCAACATCCAAATCTTGCACATCAATCTGAAGATGTGGCGAAGCTTGCGCCCCGTCAACTAAAACGGGAACCCCATGCTGATGGGCATACGTTGCCATTTGGCGAACCGGATTGATAGTGCCAAGCACATTCGAGACATGGCAGAACGCAGCCAAGCGCGTACGCTCATTGAACAGCGACTTATAAACATCCAAATTGAGCGATCCATCCTCAAGCAACGGGACAACCCTTAGCACAATCTTTTTGCGCTGCTGGAGCAACTGCCAAGGCACGATATTAGCGTGATGCTCCATCGTGGTCAAGATAATCTCGTCGCCATCCTCAAGCAGTTGGCCGAAAGATGACGCCACAAGATTTATCGATTCGGTAGTGCCTCGCGTGAAGATTACTTCGTTGCGACTCGGTGCATTGATATACGCTGCGACTTTATCGCGCGAAGCCTCCATCAGGTCGGTAGCTTCCTGCGAAAGTGAGAACACACCGCGATGAACATTCGCCTTATGGTGATTGTACATCCTCTCCACAGCCTCCACAACCTGGCGTGGAGTCTGCGAGGTAGCCGTGTTGTCAAGATAAACCATAGGTTTACCGTAGAACTCACGTGATAAGATCGGATAGTCGCGCCGTAGCGCCTCAATATCAAGCATTTTGGAGATTCGGATAAATGAATTTGTTATTTGCGGCACCCTGAGCAGGCTGAATCGCCACACGCTCCGGAGAATCGCATTTCAAGCAGATGACGCAGACGATCGCGAAGGTTTTCCAAGCGAATTTTCTCTACAACATCTACCATAAAGGCTTGCATCAACATCTTGCGAGCCTCAGCCATCGGAATACCGCGGCTTTGCATATAGAACAACGCGGCAGAATCGAGCTGACCGGTAGATGCTCCGTGAGAGCATTTTACGTCATCGTTATAGATCAGCAGTTGCGGTTTGGTGTGCATTCGCGCTTTATCCGAAGCGAGCAAATTGCAGTTGCTCTGATACGCCTCATTAAAGCGTGCACCATGCGCTACTTCTATACAGCCTTCAAAGGCACCGGTAGCCTCATCATCAAGCACATATTTAAACAGCTGATTGCTATTGCTACGTGCCGAGCTATGGCGCAAGAAGGAATTATTATCAATATGTTGACTACCGGAACCGATTGCCATACCCGACAGTTGGGTGTCGCAGCCATCTCCGGCTATTTCTATCTGGAATTCATTGCGAGTAGAACCGTTGGTCAGCGTTGCCCCGCAAATATTCAGCGAAGAATGAGCTTCTTGGCGACAACGGAACTGACACCATCTTACGGTCGACGGAGTAGACTCTTCAAGGTCATACCAGTCGATATGCGCATTTTCACCGGCATATATTTCTACGATTTCCGAAGCGCCGAATTGAACATCAGCGGTCTGAGTATGGTCGCATTTCAGCACACTAACCTCTGCCCCTTCTTCAGCAACGAGCAACACTCGGCGAGGTGCAAACATCGGAGTCTGGCCACTAAAGATATTTACAATCTGCAGCGCCTTTTCGAGTTTTACCCCCTTAGCGACATGGATAAACACTCCGTCCTGAAGCAACAGCGAGTTAAAAGCAAGAGCAATATCATTGTTTTCAACCACCTTACCCAGCCAACGGCCGGCCAACTCAGGGTCAGCATCGCGCAATGAGCAAACCGTCACACCTTCGGGCAAGTTTTTCTGAAGCGTTGCGGTAGGAACAAATCGGTCGTTCACAACAACCGCCATCAGGGTGGTAATATTGGGGACGTCACAACGGAAACTATCCGCAACATTTACCGGGATATTCACACGATTAATATTCACCCCAAGGTCAGGGGCAAACATATCTTCGACAGAAGTCTTTTCGTAACCTTCATCCGTCTTTACAGGGAATCGGCCGGCAGCATCGAGGAGCTCCTTCGCCCGATCGCGGGCGGCATTAAGCAGCTCCGGAGCGTTACTGCAGAGCGTCGCCCTTTCTTGGCTGAAGAGATCTATATATTGTTTGAGCGACGACATAATTAATTCTCTTCAAGTTTTTTGTCTTCCTCTTCCTTAATCCAGTCGTAGCCGCGTTCTTCAAGTTCAAGAGCGAGCTCCGGACCGCCGGTGCGAACAATGCGCCCCTTGTAGAGCACATGTACGAAGTCGGGCTTGATATAGTCGAGCAGACGCTGATAGTGGGTGATTACGATCGTCGCATTACGGTCGGTTTTCAGCTTATTCACACCTCCGGCCACGATACGCAGAGCGTCGATATCCAGTCCGGAATCGGTTTCGTCAAGGATAGAAAGCTGCGGCTCAAGCATTGCCATCTGGAAAATCTCGTTGCGCTTCTTTTCGCCGCCGGAGAATCCTTCGTTGACCGAACGTGATGCCAACTTATTATCCAGTTCAACTACGGCTCGCTTCTGTCGCATCAGTTTCAAGAAATCGCTGGCCGACATCGGTGCTTCGTTGAAATAACCACGCTTAGCGTTGACCGCCGCACGCATGAAGTTTACCATCGACACTCCGGGAATTTCAACCGGATATTGGAACGAGAGGAACAAACCCTCATGACTGCGGTCTTCGGGTGAAAGGCTCAGCAGGTCAACACCATGAAACGATACCGACCCTCCGGTCACAGTAAATGCCGGATTACCTGCCAACACACTCGACAGCGTTGATTTTCCCGAGCCGTTCGGGCCCATGATAGCGTGAACCTCACCCGGACGGATAGTCAGGTTGATGCCTTTGAGGATTTCCTTTTCCTCTACTTTTGCGCGAAGGTCTTTAACCTCCAACAATATTTCGTCGCTCATAAGCTGTAATATTTCAAATTGTTTCGGATGTAATTTACCTAATTCAGGTCGGCAGCGCATTAGCCTACCGAACCTTCAAGGGTAATCTGCAACAAGCGTTGCGCTTCAACGGCAAATTCCATCGGCAGTTTGTTCATAACCTCCTTCGCATATCCATTGACAATCAGGCCTACAGCCTCCTCAGTTGGGATGCCGCGCTGATTGCAGTAAAAGAGCTGCTCTTCAGAGATTTTAGAGGTAGTTGCCTCATGTTCCACTACCGCCGATTGATTCATCACATCGACATAGGGGAAGGTATGGGCGCCACAGGCATTGCCGAGCAACAGCGAGTCACACTGAGTATGATTGCGGGCACGATCGGCGGCAGGTGTAACCTTCACCATGCCTCGATATGAGTTTTCACTATGACCGGCAGAGATACCCTTCGACACGATGATTGAGCTCGTATCCGGAGCCAGATGAATCATCTTTGTACCGGTATCGGCCTGCTGATAGTTGCGCGTAACCGCTACCGAATAGAACTCGCCCGACGAGCCTCGTCCGGCAAGCACACATGAAGGATATTTCCATGTAATGGCCGAACCGGTTTCGACCTGCGTCCACGACAATTTCGAATAGTCGCCACGGCATAAGCCGCGCTTGGTAACCAGGTTGTAAACGCCACCTTTACCTTCGGCATCGCCGGCATACCAGTTCTGAACCGTTGAATATTTCACCTCGGCACGTTCCTCAACTACGATTTCTACGATAGCCGCATGCAGCTGATTCTCATCGCGCATCGGAGCCGTACACCCTTCAAGGTAGCTCACATACGAATCGTCGTCGGCAACAATCAGGGTGCGTTCAAACTGTCCGGTACCGGCCGCATTGATACGGAAATAGGTCGACAGCTCCATCGGGCAACGTACACCCTTCGGGATATAAACGAACGACCCGTCGGAGAACACCGCCGAATTCAGCGCTGCATAGAAGTTATCTTTATACGAAACTACCGAACCGAGATATTTCTTTACCAAGTCGGGATAATCCTTTACCGCCTCTGATATCGAGCAGAAAATAATACCTTTTTCAGCGAGAGCCTCTTTATGAGTAGTTTTCACGGAAACAGAGTCCATAACGGCGTCTACCGCCATGCCCGACAGCAGTTTTTGCTCCTGCAGGGGAATGCCGAGACGGTCGAAAGTCTTCACCACTTCCGGATCAACTTCGTCCATATTCTTGGGCCCATCCTTCTTCACCGGAGCGGCATAATAGCTTATAGCCTGGAAATCTATTTCCGGCATCTTAAGATGGCCCCATGTAGGAGGCGTCAACGTTAGCCAATAGCGATATGCTTTCAGTCTGAATTCCAACAGCCATTCCGGCTCATTCTTCTTCTTGGAAATCAGACGGACAACATCCTCACTGAGGCCAACCGGAATTACCTCAGTGTCAACGTCTGTCACGAAACCATATTTGTAGTCCCCCTTAGTGACGTCGTTTAGCAACTGCGAATCGTCATTCTTTTCCGGGAGGCGATGGTCTTTATTCATAGTGTTTATAAAAGTCTATCGTAATCTATTATCCCAATGCCCAACCAAGCACGGCCGGAGCCAACTCAACAATCGCTTCAGCAGCATGGCCGTTGGCAAGCGTCGACATCTCGGCCAACGATGCGTCAGGCTTGATTACCAACCATAAATTGATAAGCAAACTCAACACCAACATCCACTGGAACAGCGAAAACGCCACACCGCCCAATCGGTCGATCACACCCAAAGATAGCGCATGAGTCAACCGCTTAAACAGCGAAGCTACTATTCTGACCGTCAGATAGCCAACGATAAACAGTATCGCCTTAGCTTCTACAAGGTCCATTACCGACGGCCCTTCAGCCCCGGCCAACTGGGCCGAAAGCCATTCGCCGCCTATTCGGCTTAGCACTACAGCGAAAATTATCGCTGCCACAGCGCCCACCTGAACGATAATTCCTCGGAAATATCCGATGGCTACCGCACCGATAAACGCAACTAATATTAAAACGTCGAGTGTTGTCATTGGTTTAGGCTACAAAATTACAAAAAATTTATTTTCGATGAAAGCAACCACAATCCAAAATAAATAACTATATTTGCATTCAGTTAATCAACAACAATCCATTAAACTCAACTTAATATGTCAAAAGTAACAGTGGTAGGCGCCGGTAATGTTGGCGCAACGACAGCCAATGTACTCGTTACCACACAGGTAGCCAGCGAAGTAGTACTAATCGACATCAAAGAGGGCGTTTCCGAAGGAAAGGCCATGGACATCATGCAGA
>CAZKYD010000051.1:0-16829 GCA_964556875.1 uncultured Alistipes sp. | reverse complement strand
ACGCCAATGAGCAATCGGCGTCAATATTTTTGCAGATTCCTTTTGCTTTTGCCATGATTACAAGTCTTTTAATTCTGATTCAAACAGTTCGATGCAGAGACTGTGATACTCCTTATAGATGGGATTGTTCGGGTTGTTTTCAACTGCCGGTAGAATGCGCGTCTTTATCAGGTCAACCAGTTTGTTGCGTACAACCGCCTTTTGGTCGTTCGAGCGAGCTTCGGTCTGAAGGGCTGCGTAAACTTCCTTTTTCAGGCGCATCGCCTTTTCGTAGTTTTTAGCGAGGGTTGAGGTTACGGTTAGGATATCCGGTCCAATCTCTTCCCAGTTATCGCCGAGGACATCTTTGACCTTCAGAGCGTCATACTTACGCCCGGTGGTCGGATCGGTGCATTGCTTGATGAGGTCGAGAGCGTAGCCAAGGAGTACCGGACCTTTTATCATCTGCTCGATTTCGAAGGTCTCCAATTCGTAAAGCGGAGGAAGCTCGTCGGTAGATAAGGTCTCTGTGTGGAGCACCATCTTGTTGAGGTCTTGTTCCGGTGCGCTAAGTAGATTCTCGTATTTTTGCTTCAGGGTGCTGACGTTAGCAACATAGCGCAGGGGGAATCCGGATTTGGCAGCGACAACAACGATTTGGTTTTCCTTCGGGTTGATAGCCACATCTTGAGCGGGATCGAATGCCGGATAGGCATTATGAACAGCATTGATGAATTTTTGACGGAATTTCGTCGGATCATTAGGCAGTTCGGGGATACAGAGTTGCAACAGTGATTGCATGCCTCCGCCGGCACTACCAAACTGCTTGGCTTGCTCTTGCGGGTTATACTGTAGGAAGGTTGTAGCAGAGGCAACCAACGATTTAACAAATGCTTCTAAGTGTTCATCGGTGTTGTATTCCTGCTTGATCTTCTCAAGGATGTTGACACCTACCATTTTGTGAGTAGGATCTTCTGTAGCAGTGTTGATCATTGCTGCCTCAGCATTCTGTTGGCATATGTCAACAATGAGGTTGACAGTTGTATCAAAGTCGGCACGTTCAAATAGCGCCCCGAACGACAGCTCTCCGTCTGTGCCAAGCATATCTACAAGGCGTTGGCGGATAGAGCCCACGTTGGCTTTCTGTGTATCATGATTGACAACACATGCTTTGGTAAAATCGATTACCAAATTGCGGTCATACTTCTTGAGCGTCATCTCATCGGCGTCGTCTTGGCTGCATTTTGAACCGGCTTGACGGGTCACTTCTTCAAGAACATTGTTGAGCATTGCATGGTAGGCAGCGATGCTGTCGGCCATGGAGTTCAGTTGCGAGATGATTTCGCCGAGAAGTTCTGCTGCATAACGGTAGGCTTCTACCAAAGTGGCAGCGGTGTAGAAGTTGCATTTTGCGGTTTTGTAGGTACTAAGCACTTTTTTTGACCTGCCTTTAATGGCATCGCTAAGCCAGCCGATGTTATCCCATTCAACATTAGCTTTCTTGATGTCGGCAGTGGCTTTGTCCATCTCTTCCTGCTTTTTGGCGATGCGCTCTTTGAACTTTGCTATGCGCTCGTCGCAAGAGTTGATAAGATGGTGTGTAAGCAACTCGATGTTGAGCAGCGAGCGTTCACCGCTACGCCATTCAGCGAAGATGCGGTCTTCGATATGGCGGCGGATAAAGTGGGCATAAGCTTTGCGTTCCTGGCGTTGCAATTTGTAGAAGCCTTGTACGCCATGGGTGCGGAACATGTTTTCAAAGTAGTTTTTGCAATCGTCAGAGAAGACTCTTAGCCAGCTCTTTTTGTCGGCTTGATTTTGAGCGTTATCGGCGAAGATCTGTGTCCTCGATTCCCAGGTTTCAGATATGTTTTTCCATTTCTTTGACTCTGGAGTCTCAATGATAGCGCAAGCTAATGTGAGGTGCTGGTCGGTCAGTAGCCACTGCGGATAGTTCTTTGTATCGTGAACATACCCAGCGAGCCCTGCACCGGCTTCTTCAACCGATGTTTCGCCATAGCCAATCCCTTCTTGCCAGTAGTTGTATTCGAGCTGCAAGGCGGCTTGGCGGGCAAAGTTGTAGGTTACATATTCCAGGATTTCGGTCTCGGGATATTCTACACGTTTGATACCGAATCCCATGAATTTGCGCGAGCGGGTAGCTCGATTAGCGAGGTCGTATTCAGGCCCGGCACCGTCGTTTTCGCATCCCATCAGGCGGGCCATCTGTCCGGTTTCGCCACCTTGCGTGTTGGCATTGGACACCATTCCGGGCGCTACAATCTTCTGGAACATGAAGTCGGCAACAGCGTGGGGCAGTTCATGTGACAGCTCCAGAATCTTTCCTGACTCGTTGATGTTAGAGTAGAGATATGCGGCATCAAAGGCGTTCTGCCCTTTGAGGAGGCGTTGCACCTTCTGGGTGTAATGGTCTTTCTGACCGGTGATATCGAGCGGCAGATAGGTGCCTACACTGATAGCGTTGAGTTCAGAGAGGGCAGCGTAGCCGTTAGCTTGATAGAAGCCGGCGTCGTTCTTCGGCGAGACAACGTGAATCTCCGGTACATATAAATAAAGGAGTATCGAGTACTTTTGACCGGAGTGTGTCGGGTCGTAGGTATGGCGTATTTGCGAAATGACATCAATTACAGAGCCGGAGCCTGTACCGCCGGCCAAACCAGCGCAGACATGGAATGTAATTTCGGCATCCCCATTTTTTGTTAATGAATTGACGGCTAACTTCAGACGGGTTACAAAGTTGTTTTCACCGTTCACACTCATGTTGTTGGCAAGCAGAGCACGCCCAAGGCGACGGCGCTGGCCTCCGATGCCGGCTGTTACCAGTGGACCAAGATATGTCTTGGTAAGCTTAACATCGTTAGGTGAGAGGAAAGCTTCGAGGCCGGGATACATCTGGATATTGTCGAACATGTTCGCAGCTATCCCATGAATGGATACTTTTTCAGCCTCTGCAAGGTGAACAGATTTTCCAAGTGTCTTCCAATCTGTTTTGTCGTTGAGATCTGCAGGTGAGGAATCAACATAGAGATACCCCAAGTTCACATTGCACTTCGGATCGTTAGAGCGGAATTCCTCATAGACCCTTTTGCGCATTTCTCGCAGCACCTTTCCTCCGGTGCCGCCAAGACCAATTAGGAGATGGTTTGCCATGTTGTTTTTTTATGATATTAATATTATAAATTTCAGGTAGAATTGCCTCAAATAATAAGGATGTCACTGTAATATGCCCTAAGGTCATAATGTGATAGAATCTTTGAGTGCCAAGTTCAATTTACAAAATTAAATAAATCTTTACAAATCACCCCCCCCGTTTAGTTAAATAAGGTTAAATTATGAATTTTATCCCATTGCGATGCCCCGAAATGCCATAATGATGGCTTGTCTGGATTTTGCGCTTGTTAATAAATCTGCTAAAATTTGTTTGATAGTTGAAATTTGTATATATTTGCAATAATTTCATACCTATGCCATTTGAAAAACTAAAATTCATCTGATACCTATCTGATAACGATGAAATATATCACCTTAATAAATATATCATGCAAAAAGCTATCCAGAATCCATTTAGGCTGCTCAGCTTCCTGATGATCTTCTTTGTGGGAGCATTAGGCGCGTTGGCGCAGTCGAATGTCACCGGTGTCGTCAAGGATGCCTCCGGTGATCCTATGATTGGAGCCACTGTCCAAGTGAAAGGTTCGCAAACGGCAACATCGACCGATGTCGATGGTAAGTTTGCAATTGCCGCCAAACCAGGGCAGACGCTCGTTGTTACCTATATTGGCTATCTGCCTTTTGAAGGCCCTGCAAAAAACGGAATGCAGGTAACGCTTCAAGAAGATAATAACATTCTAGACGAAGTAGTAGTTATCGGTTACGGTTCAGTAAAGCGTAAAGATGTTACGACCGCTATTTCTACCGTATCATCTAAAGACTTGGAGAATCGCCCGATCGTTTCAGCTGCTCAGGCTCTGCAAGGCAAGGCTGCCGGTGTGGCTGTCAGCTCTCCGAATGGTGCTCCCGGTGGTGAAATGACAATCCGTGTACGTGGTACAACTTCGTTCAACGGTTCTAACGATCCTTTATATGTTGTTGATGGAGTGCCGGTTGATAATATCAACTTCCTGGCGCCGAGCGACATCGCCGATATGCAGATTCTTAAGGATGCATCTTCAGCTGCCATCTACGGTTCGCGTGCTGCAAATGGTGTAATCCTTATTTCAACAAAGTCGGGTCAAACCGAACGCCCCTCCGTATCGCTGACCGCACAATATGGTTGGTCGAAAGTCCGCAAAACGATGGACGTGCTGAACGCTCAGCAGTATCGCGAACTTCAGGAAGAAATCGGCTTGGTATCCCTCCCCGACAATCTTACCGACCAAACCGACTGGTTTAAGGAAATCTACCGCACAGGTTCGAATCAGAACTATCAAGTTTCAATCTCGCAGAATACAGGCAACACGAAGTATTTAATGAATGTTGGCTATCTGCGCGAAGATGGTGTTATCAAGCCCGCGTTCTATAACCGCTACAATTTCCGTGGCAATGTAGAAAGTAAGGTTTTCAACTGGTTGACAGCTTCGGCAAACGTTGTTTACTCAGATTATACCAGCAACGGCATCAACTCCGGTAACGGTGCTAACCGTGGCGGCGTTGTGTTGGCGGTAATTAACACCCCGACTTACGCTCCGGTTTGGGATCCTGATAATCCCGGTCAGTATTACACCAACTTCTATGGTGTCAACATTACATCTCCGTCAGAGAACCTTGCCCGTGGTGCCAATGCCCGCTCCAAGGAGACTCGCCTTTTGGCATCCGGCAACCTGCTGTTTACCATTCTCCCCGGTTTGACCTTCAACACCAAGTTTACTCTCGACCGTCGAAACAGCGTCAGCACCGATTTCGTCGACCCGATCGAAGTTTCTTACGGACGCGAAAATTATGGTATCGGTACCGACACACGTGCCACCAATCAGCTTCTCGTTTGGGATAATGTTGCTAACTATGTTCATAAGTTCGGCAAGCATAATATCGACATCATGGTGGGTTCTTCGTGGACCGACTCGAAGTGGACTCAGTCATATATCCGAGGCACAAACTATCGCGACAATACCATTCAAACGCTCAACGCTGCCAATAAAATCGATTGGAGCTCAACTGGCACAAACGCCTCTGCTTGGGGAATCATGTCATACTTCGGGCGTGCCGCCTACAACTTTGACGATCGCTATCTGTTGACCGCCAACGTACGTGCCGATGGTTCCTCGAAGCTTCACCCCGACCATCGTTGGGGCGTATTCCCCTCCTTCTCTGCTGCATGGCGTATGTCGCAGGAGAGCTTCCTGAAAGATGTACAGTGGATTGACGATCTGAAAATCCGTGGCGGTTGGGGCCAGACAGGTAACCAATCCGGTATCGGCGACTATGCTTACCTCCAACAGTATAATATCAACCGAATCGAATGGTTTGTAGAAGGACAATCAAATGCGCTCCCAACCATCTCGCAGTCGAATCTACGTACTACCGACCTTACTTGGGAAACAACCACACAGACTAACGTCGGTGTTGACTTCTCAGTGCTCCACAGCCGACTGAACTTTACAGCCGACCTCTATTGGAAGAAAACAACCGATATGTTGATGAATGTGTCGCTCCCCTCCGGCGCTGCTGCTGCCAGCACGATTGCTCGTAACGAAGGTGAGATGACCAATAAAGGTTTTGAATTTGCCATCACTTCACACAACCTTACCGGCGCTTTCCAGTGGGATACGAACTTCAATATGTCGTTCAACCGCAATAAACTGACGAAGCTCGCTCTGCAGAAGATTTACACTGATGGTAAGACCTCCGACTACGTTAATGAATATGTAGTTCGCAACGAACCGGGGCGCGCTCTTGGCGGCTTCTACGGTTACATCTCCGACGGTGTTGATCCTGAAACCGGTGAGCTGATGTATCGCGACCTCAATGGCGACGGTAAAATTACCTCCTCCGACCGTACATATATCGGTGACCCGAACCCGGATTTCACATTCGGTATGACCAACACCTTGTCTTATAAAGGATTCAACTTGAGCATCTTTATCCAGGGCTCTTACGGCAACGATATCTATAACGCATCAAAGATGGAAATGATGGGTATGTACGACGGTAAGAACCAGATTACCGACGTTCTGCGCCGTTGGAAAATTCCCGGACAGATTACCGACGTTCCGAAAGCAGGTTTCGACATGAAGAACTCAACCTACTTCGTAGAAGACGGTTCTTATCTGCGCGTCAAAGATATTACGCTCAGCTATGACTTCTCAGGAAAATGGATGCGCAAGCTACATATCAGCAAGCTGCAACCCTATTTTACCGTTACCAACCTCCTGACCTGGACCAGTTATTCCGGTATGGACCCCGAAGTTAACCAATGGGGCAACAGTGGTGCGGTGCAAGGTATCGACTGGGGTACTTATCCTCAGACTAAGTCCTACACTATCGGTGTAAACGTGGTATTCTAACCTTCAAATTTCTCCGAACAATGAAAATTCAAAAAATATTATATCCTGCAGCTGCTGCCGTTCTCTTGTCAGTACTCCCTACGGCATGTTCCCTACAGTATGACCCGCTCGACACTTACTCAGATGTTACCGAGGGTGTGACCGAGGATCAAGAGGAGATCGTTTTCAAAGACAAAGCTGCCGTGGAGAGCTATATGACCTCCATGTATAAATTGATTACCGACCGTCAGGAGCACTGGTATCTCGACCAACTGCTGATTGCCGAATGTCACTCCGACAATGCCTATGCCGGTACCACCGGTGCGGAGGTTGTCCCCTATGAAGACAACTCTATTGAAGGCTCGAACACGGTTGTTGCCCGCGACTGGAGTCGCTACTTGGAAGATGCTGCTGTCGCAACCAAGATGATTCAAAACATCGACAAGGTTCAAGACGGGTCGCTCTCTGTAGCCGAGCAACACGAATATGAAGCCCAAGCCCGCATTTTCCGTGCGATGGTTTGGTTTGACATGGTTCGCCTATGGGGCTCAGTGCCTATTATTACGGTTTCTGCCGGTAACATCACCGCCGAGAACGTTGAAGAAATGTATCAGGCTTACTTCCCGAAGCAGAACACAATCGAAGAGGGGTATGCCGCTATCGAGGCTGACCTGCTTTATGGCGAACAGTATGCCCCGGATGTAACCTCCGACAAGACTCGCTTCTCAAAAGGTGTGGCCCACGCTTACCTCGCTAAGATTTACGCTGAAAAGACTCTGCGCAACTACGATAAAGTTATCGAATATGCTGATAAGTGTGCCGCCGATGGCTATGACCTGGTTGATGATTTCTCCACTCTATTTGCTGTTAGTGAATCCTCCTATGAGCCGGAACGCAACACCAAAGAAGCCATCCTTGAAGGACATTTCTATACCGGTTCAGGCAACTGGTGTACATGGATGTTCGGTGCGCCTGTCGACAACCCGTCCAGCAACTTTACGTGGGCTAAGTGGGTAACTCCGTCGCGCGACCTTACAAACCTCTATACCCAAAACGGAGATACCAAGCGCTACAACGAATCGGTTGCGTTTTACGCTTGTACTTGGAGCAACTATTATCCCGCCGACAACTATGCATTCATGTATAAGTGTCGTTCCTCGTTCAGCAGCCTTATCAAGTGTCGCTACGCTGATATCCTTTTGCTCAAGGCTGAAGCTCTGGCTCAGAAGGGTGACCTCGAGGGTGCAGCCGCCATTGTTGACCGCGTACGTACGCGTGCCGGCATCGCAAAACTGACTGCCGACAAGAAATCATCGCAAAGCGCCATGATTAACGCCGTTCTCGACGAGCGCCGTATGGAACTCGCCTTCGAAGGGCAACGCTGGTATGACCTCTGCCGCCTCGACAAGGTTGAAGAGGTTATGAACGCTGTTTACGCCAAGGATTCAGGCCGCCACGCACAGCGCTCGCCGTTCACCGCTAACTCCTATCTGCTGCCGATTCCGCAGAGCGCTATCGACCAGAACTCTAACCTCCAACAGAACGATGGTTATTAATCTCCTTCAACAAATCAGCTATGTTAAAATATAAATCTAACAATATGATTCTCAGCTCCCTGCTATGCTGCCTGTCGCTCTTCGCTACTGCTTGCGACGACAATGACAACAACAACGATCAACAAACAACCGAAGAACAGCCCATCTGGGTTTCGGGCGATGTGAGGGTGCTGACTACCACCTCAAACCGCAGTAAAGACCTGACTCCATCGGCAATTACCTTCTCAACAAAGGATAATATGTCGCCTCGCTCTATCTATCTGAAGGGGGATCAGCAGTATCAGGAAATCGACGGTTTCGGTGCAGCTATTACCGGTGCTACTGCTGTAAATCTTCTGAAGATGGAACAGTCGGCACGCACAAAGTTCTTGAAGGAGACCTTCTCGACCACCGACGGCTACGGCATGAGCTACGTGCGCGTATGCATCGGATGTTCCGATTTCTCGCTCAGTGAATACACCTGCTGCGACACGGAGGGTATTGAGAACTTCGCCTTGACTAACGAGGAGACCAATTATGTTATCCCCGTCTTGAAGGAGATTCTGGCTATCAATCCAGATGTGAAGATTCTCGCTTCCCCTTGGACCGCTCCGCGCTGGATGAAGGTGAACAATCTTAACGAGCTGCAGCCATATAATTCCTGGACCGGTGGACGTCTTAATCCCGCTTACTATCAGGATTATGCCGAATACTTCGTTAAATGGATTCAGGCGTTTAAGCAGGAGGGTGTCAATATCTACGCAGTTACTCTGCAGAACGAACCGCTCAACACCGGCAACTCTGCGTCGATGTATATGAGCTGGCAGGAACAGCGCGACTTTATCAAGCAGGCCGTAGGCCCGAAGTTTGCCGCTGCCGGTATTACTGCGAAGATCTACACCTTCGACCATAACTATGATTACGACGGCGTTGAGGACCAAAAGAGCTATCCTACAAATATTTATGCTGACGCTGAAGCTTCGAAATATGTTGCAGGTGCTGCTTACCATAACTATGGAGGCAACCGCTCGGAACTTAACACCGTTCACTCGGCAAATCCCGACAAGGAGCTGATTTTCACAGAGTCGACAGCCGGCGATTGGAACGACGGTTCTAACCTGACCACCCACCTCAATTCCGATATGGAAGAAATCTTCATCGGAACGGTTAATAACTGGACGCGTGGCGCAATCGTTTGGAATCTGATGCTGGATGCTAACCGCGGACCTAACCGTTCAGGCGGTTGCACAACCGGATTTGGCGCTGTTGATATCGACGCCAACTATAAGACGATTACTCGCAACTCGTTCTACTACGATGCTTGCCACTGCTCAGCTGTAGTTAAACCCGGCGCTCACCGCATTGCAACTTCGGGCTACACCGTTAGCGGTCTATCTTATGCAGCATTCCGCAATACTGATGGCACTTATGCATTCGTTTGCAGCAACAGCAGCTCTGACGCGCTGAGCATCACTCTCGACGATGGTACCCACCATTTCTCTACTTCTATCCCCTCAAAATCGATTATGTCGTTCATCTGGTAAGATGGGGGTTACTTGTTTAATTCTATAAATCCCGAAACGGTATTATCATGAAACTTAAATATATCCTCCCCGCGGCTCTGCTGTTGCCGGCTTTGTTTAGCTCTTGCAGCGACGATGAAGTCTTATTGGGGAACCCCGTAATCGACTACCGCGACGCTACAGATACCGCCCATTTTGGCGACTCTCTCTCGTTCACGGTTAACGCTGCCGATGCCGACGTTGCCCTCTCTACCCTGAAGGCGCAACTCTATTATGGCGATGAGATGGTTGAAGAAACCGTGATCCGTACGAAGGTCAGCGGTCAAGACTACACCGGCAAAATCTATCTGCCTTACTTCGCTAATGTGCCCGACGGCACCGCAACCCTGAAGCTTGTGCTCCAGAATATCAACTTTACGATTACCGAAAAGGAATATCCCGTAAAGATTACTCACCCCGATTTCCCATACCTGACTCTCCGTACCGAGGATGGCGCGGAATATCGCATGGAAAAGACGGCTGACGACACTTATAGCGTCAGCGAGCGTTTTGCTCAGAAGCTGAAAGCCTACATTATCGCCCCAAAGGTTGGCGAAAATGGTAATGAGCTTACTTTCGGCTACGAAAACTCCGAAATTAAGGTCGGTGCTGAGAGCATGATTCCCTTTACAAGTTCTCGCGGTGGCAAATATACGATTGAGCTGAATACCCGCACTTTTGCTGCTACGCCGTTCTCTATCCTGAAACTGAACGATACAGAACTGTCGACTGTCGACGACGACAATGCTCAGCTTGACATGACGCTGACAACCGGCCAGACCATTACGCCCGAAGGCTTTACCAGCTTCGGCGATTGGTGGATCGATCCTGACTGGTTTACTCGCAACGACGACGGCTCGCTGACCTTCACCGCTCAGTCGGGCACATACCGCATCATTGCTAACCAGAAGTTGCAATATTTCCGCGTTCAGACTCTGCTTAACGGCTCGCCCGCTTCGCTGCAGAGCGATGGCTCGGGTGCTATCTGGGTGATTGGCGCTGACTTCGGTAAGCCATCGGTAAGCACTAATGCCACCGGTTGGGTTACAGAAAACGCAGTCTGCATGGCGCCTGTTGCTGACAAGGTTTATCAAATGACACTCGTCGGCAGCAAGACCGTCAACTTGAACTCTATCAACTTCAAGTTCTATGGCGATGCCTTGAGCTGGGGTAATGAATTTAAGCATGACCGCTTGACCTCATCTTCGTCGGTAGTTTTAATTGGTGATGGCGATGGTCACGATGATGGCAACCTCTACCTGGCTGATGGCGCAACGCTGCAGACAAATATGATTTATGTGTTCCGCATCGACTGCACTGCCGGTATTGACCACGCTGTACTTTCAGTTACCGAAGCCGGAGAGCAGGCCTTCGAGGAGAAACCTGTATATCTCAATGGTGTGAAGATGTCGACTGCCGACAACTCGATTTACTCGCTGATTACAGATCTCAACTCGGGGGCAACGTTAAGCTTCGACACGATTGACGGTCTCGACCAATACTATTTCGACCCCGACTTCTTAAGCTATGACGCCGATAACGATGTTATCACATTCCTCCCTGTAAGCGGCACATATCAAGTAACAGTCGACAAGGTTAATCAAGTAATCGGTGCTCAGCGCTATGAAGGGACTTCTCCGGCCTCGCTGACCTCTGATGGTCATGGTGCTATCTACCTGATGGGTTCCGGCGTTGGTTCCCCAAATATGGATAACCAATTCCTTTGGGATACATCTAAGGCTTATGCCGTAGCCGAAGTGTCGCCTCAGGTCTATCAGTTTACCGGTGTAGCCGGCCCGGAAACAGGATCGGTTAACGGCCAGCGTCTGCGCTACGACTATCTTGACTTCAAGTTCTTCTGGCAGAAAGGCTGGGGCGATGAGTTTAGTGGCAGCAATGCTCTGACTTTGACCTCTGAGTCGACAAGTCTGCTGAGAATGTCGTCGAGCGGCAACTTCAACCTTGCAACAGGCGTTAAGCTCGAAGAAGGCGCTACCTACGTTATCACTATCGACCTTAGTGCCGGGAATTCTGCCGGAACTATCTCTATGGTTAAGAAATAAACCTCGGTTCTCTTGAGAAATCTGCGATATTTCTCAAGAGAACTCTTTCTGTTAAGCAAGCGGCCTGTGCCGGTCCGTTATAGGGCCGGCCTCGCCTTTGCTTAGCTTACATACAATGAGATTTGCAATTAAACTAATAATAAGGCTTATTTTGCGAAAAATAATCGTTGAAAAAAGATTAGATATCCAATATTTTTTGTAATTTTATGTCGAAATAATTCGATACTTTCTAATCCCGTGAAATTGCCTTTAATTAGATTCTAAAACAGGCTAATCATTAGTATATCAAATAAGCTAATCATTAGGTTCTTAAAAGAACTAATAGTTAAATTTAATACCAACATTAAAGCATCTTTCTATGAAGAAAATCTTTACTCTTCTCGCAGTTGCTGCTCTGTCTGCTGCAGCATCTAACGTGTCAGCTGAGACTTGGGCTATGCCCGGTACTTATCAAGGCTGGAAACTCGAAACCAATCATTTCGAATTGGTTGATGGCGTTTTGACACAGACCATCGATGACCTCTACGGCGACTTCAAGGTTGTTCGTTTCGACGACTCCGCTTCGTGGGATCATCAGTGGTGTTCTAACGGTAACACTGTTGAAAACAATGTTGACTATATTGCTCCTGCTGGAGGTGACAACATCAATATGGCCGGTGATAACCTCCACTATTACAACGCAACCGTAACCGTTACTCCCGGGGCTACCGATTCAGATCCTATCACTATTCATGTTTCTGCCGAACGTGTAGCCAAGGGTGGTGAAGTTTGGCAGCTCGTTGGTGCAGATCCTCTGGCTTGGGACTTCACTACTGCGCCTAAGTTTACTGAGGGCGACAATAATGTGTGGACTCTGACAGTTTCCGGCGAAATTTCCGGCGAATTCAAGGTTGCGCATAACGGTGCATGGGCAAACTGCTATTCTACTAAGAGCGGCGTTTCTCTGAATGAGACCTATACCCTTGAAGGCCCTGCTGATCCGCTTGATAATATGTGGCCTGCAGATGGTCCTTGGACTAATCCTACTTTCACCATTACCGTTGGCGACACTGTAACTCTTAAGGTTACTACCGAAGCCGGTGTTGGCGTTGTAGCTGCCGACGACGCTACTGCTCCTGCTGTTTACTACAACCTCCAGGGCGTTCGCGTTAACAACCCCGAAAACGGTCTCTTTATCCGTGTACAAGGTAACAAGGCTTCGAAAGTAGCTTTCTAAACAACAGCATCTGTAATACCTATCTATAAGCGAAGCGCCGCGACCCTGCTGAGGGTTGCGGCGCTAATGCTTTGTTTGTAACGTTGGTTCCTTCGGGTAAGCCTCGGGAGCCTTATGGGTAGGCTTTGGGGTCAGCCGTAGGCGAGGGTTTCTTTACGCCTTTTCATCGGCTGTGGCGGTCTGGTTTACCCGGTTTTTGGCCTTGGTTTTTGTTTTCTCCGAGGAGGTTTTGTCGAGGTCTTTTTCTTCTTTAAGGTCGATTTCGTTACGCTTTGGGTCGAGCACGCGATACTGTAGGTATGCCAGCGACTGATCTGCCACGATTTTGAATTTTCCGCCCAATTCCATTCGCCATCTGCGATATGTAGAGATGAAGCCTTTTTTGAGATATGCTTCTACAAAGGGGTGGACATACAGGGTGAAATTCTTAACCTTGAGCTCATTGATAAGGTAGGCGAGCTTTTCGTGGAGGGTGTCGGTAAAGAGGAGTGAGGGTTGCACTTCACCCTTTCCGAAGCAAGAGGGGCAGGTTTCAGAGGTTACGATGTCGAGTGCCGGACGAACTCTTTGGCGAGTAATTTGCATCAGGCCGAATTTACTCAGGGGGAGGATGTTGTGGCGGGCGCGGTCGGTAGCCATTACTTGGCGCATGTGTTCGTAGAGCGCCTGTCGGTGTTCGGCTTTACTCATATCGATGAAGTCGATAACGATAATGCCGCCCATATCGCGTAGCCTGAGTTGTCGGGCAATTTCGTCTGCAGCACGGAGGTTCACGTCGAGGGCATTGGTTTCTTGGTCGTTGCCGGCTTTAGCGCGGTTGCCTGAGTTGACGTCGATTACGTGGAGCGCCTCAGTATGCTCGATAATAATGTATGCGCCCGATTTGAATGAGACTGTTTTGCCAAACGATGATTTGATCTGTTTAGTGATGTTGAAGCTATCGAAGATAGGAACATCTTTGTCGTAGAATTTTACAATCTCTTTTTTGTCGGGGGCGATTAGACTGACGTATTTCTGAATCTGCGAGAGGGCATCTGAGTCGTTAACATAGATGCTTTCAAAGGATGGGGAGAATACATCGCGCAGAATCCCTACAATTCGACTCTCTTCTTCGAAAATCAGTGAGGGAATTTCGGCGTTGCGCGCTTTGGCAACGGTGTCTTCCCAGCATTTGCGGAGGGTCTGGATTTCGTGGTTAAGTTCTGCTACGGATTTTCCTTCAGCCGATGTACGAATGATAACGCCGAAGTTCTTGGGGCGAATTGAGTCGACCAGATGGCGGAGGCGGAGCTTTTCAGCTGTGGTTTTGATCTTCTGCGAGATAGAGATTTTCTGCGAGAAGGGAATCAGAACCATGTAGCGGCCTGTGAAGGAGATTTCAGTTGTCAGTCGAGGACCTTTTGAGGAAATCGGCTCTTTGACGATCTGCACCAATAGTTCTTGTCCTGCTGTAAGTTGTTGGCTAACGGAGCCGTGCTTGTCGATATCGGGCAGGAGCTTCATTTTCTGAAGCTGGGGCATTGGGGCTTTCGGGTCGTCGAGGAGCTGATGTAGGAAATCGGAGTAGGAGGAGAAATGGGGGCCAAGGTCCAAATAATGAAGGAACGCGTCTTTTTCGTAGCCGACGTTGACAAATGCAGCGTTCAGTCCGGGCATTAGCTTTTTGACTTTCGCTACATATATGTCGCCGACGGCGTAAGCTTGGTTGCGACTCTCTTTTTGCAGGGAGACCAAGCGACCTTCCTCGAGTAAGGCAATAGATACCTCTGAGGGTTGAACGTCGACGATAAGTTCGCTTTTCATTCTTTCATTAATGGGTTGGAAATAACAAATTTCTGTAGAAATGGTAGAGGAACGGGAGGGAACATCTTAAAACGCGAGAACAAACTTTTATCGCGGCGTTAGGCCGTTTTCTTCGGCAGCCGTCGGGAAAAGTTTGTTCTGTTTTCGATATCGCGTTTTCGTAAGCCTGAGCAGCTCAAAGATTATTTCTTCTTATGACGGTTCTTTCTCAGACGTTTTTTACGCTTGTGCGTAGCCATCTTGTGGCCTTTTCTCTTTTTTCCGCTGGGCATTGTAAGAAACTTTAAAGGGGTTAACTATCTGTTATTTTTCTCTAGACGAATATATTAGTCTTTGAGATCTTCCATGAACACTTTCGCGGGCTTGAAAGCGGGGATTTTGTGTTCAGGGATGATGATTGTGGTGTTCTTAGAGATGTTACGTGCGGTCTTCTGTGAACGTGTCTTAATGATGAAGCTACCGAAACCACGGAGGAATACGGGTTCACCGTGTGCCAGTGAGTCCTTCACCACTTCCATGAACTTTTCGATTGTTTCGAGAACTGCGGCACGTTCGATGCCGGTTGTCTTGGAAATCTCGTTAACGATTTCAGCTTTGGTCATAGCGGGATATATCGATTATATTGTGTTAATATTGACTCGAATTGTAAAAGCATCCTGAAAATGATGCAAACGACTGAGTCGTAGCATCTTATGCCGAAACCACACGGTTGCGGCGAAAATGCAAGTGCAAATATCGTGATTTTTTCTGAAATAGCCACTATTTTAGCCCAAAAAAAATCAATAATCTCCTATAATTGTGGTAAATGGATGAGATTTTGGCTGATTTTTGGCTGATAGGTTCGGCGCGTCCGAGCAGATTGGCAGATGCGGTTAGCGGGCTGTTGCGGAGATTTTGGAGAGGATTTGTTGCAGGAGGGGTTGTTGGGGATCTAACCAGCAGATTTCGCTGTCGCGGTGGAACCAGGTTAGCTGTTTTTTTGCGTAAACGCGGGTGTTTTTCTGAATGCGAGCGATAGCTGTGGGTAGGTCGAAGATGCCGTCGAAGTAGGTGAAGAGTTCTTTGTAGCCTACGGTGTTGAGGGCGTTAAGGTCGCGATGGGCGTAGACGCTGCGAGCTTCGTCGATAAGTCCGTCGTTGATCATCATTTCCACGCGTCGATTGATGCGGTCGAATAGCTCTTGGCGAGGATGGTCGATGATGAATTTCTGGATGCGGAAGGGGCGCTCTTTTTTCTCTCCGGTAAGGAGCGAGGAGTAGGGGCGTCCTGCCTCTAAGGATATCTCTAAGGCGTGGACCAGGCGTTTATGGTTCTTTAGGTCGGGGGCGTTGCGCAGGTAGTCGGGATCGAGCTGCTGGAGCTGGCGGATTACGCCCGGAATCCCTTCGTCGGCGAGCAGGCGGTAGGCATAGCTGCGGTTTGCTTCCGACACGGTTGGCAATTGGTCGATGCCGTTGCATACGGCGTCGATATACATCATGGAGCCGCCACACATTATGGCTTTTCCTCCGCAGCGCTGGAAGATTTCAGGCAGCAGTTGCATTACGTCTTCTTCATACTGGGCGGCTGAGTAGTAGTCGGTCAGCGAGTGGGTGGCTATAAAATGATGGGGAGCGGCGGCGAGTTCAGCTGGGGTAGGACGTGCGGTGCCAATCGCCAACTCACGGAAAATCTGGCGCGAGTCGGCGGATAGGATTTCCGTTCCGAGAACTCGCGCCAGTTCTATAGCGAGCGACGTCTTGCCGGAGGCTGTGGGTCCGGTGATGACGATTAACAGGGGTTTGTCCAACTTATGCTTTTTCGTTGACGATTTTTGCGATTTCGATGATTACGTCGCGAGCCTTCTCCATTGAGGGGATGGGCACAAATTCGTAACGTCCATGGAAGTTCAGGCCGCCGGCGAAGATGTTGGGGCAAGGGAGACCTTTGAATGAGAGTTGCGCGCCGTCTGTTCCTCCACGGATGGGCTGCACTTTGGGGGTAACGCCTGCATCTTTCATGGCCTGTTCGGCGATTTCGATGATGTGCATTACCGGTTCGATTTTCTCGCGCCTGTTGTAGTATTGGTCTTTCAACTCGATAGAGCAGCAGTCGGGGTATTCGCTGTTGGTCTTGCGCACCAAGTGTTCCAATTCTTTTTTGCGACGTTCGAAGCGGTCGCGGTCGT
>CAZKYD010000050.1:10363-16867 GCA_964556875.1 uncultured Alistipes sp. | reverse complement strand
CGCCATAGTTGAACCCCATCACGGAGGTAGCAACGGAGATACCGCGCTGCTTCTCGATTTCCATCCAGTCGGAAGTGGCGGTTTTCTTGATTTTGTTGGACTTGACAGCTCCGGCAACGTGGATAGCGCCACCGAATAGCAGCAGCTTTTCGGTGAGGGTTGTTTTACCGGCGTCGGGGTGGGAGATGATGGCAAACGTGCGTCGACGTGCTATTTCTTCTTGTAAGCCCATATCTAATTATTTAATAAGCTTCATAAGTTATTTACTAAGCTTATTATTTAATAAGCTTCATACAATCTTCAAGGCTGTCTTCCCAGTGGGGGATTTCAACGCCATAGGTAGCTTTGATGAGAGAGCGGTCGAGGATCGAGTAGGCGGGGCGCGATGCTGGGGTGGGGTAGTCCTCGGTGGGGATGGGGGTGAGTTTCACCTTCTTTCCGGCGATGCGGAAGATAGCGTGGGCGAAGTCATACCATGATGCTGCCCCTTCGTTGGTGAAATGGTAGATGCCTGCCACCCACTGGTGAGAGGTGAGGATCTTGTAGATGGCGCGGGCGAGGTCGCGGGCATAGGTCGGGGTGCCGATCTGGTCGCTGACCACTCTGATTTCGTTGTGGCTTTCCGCCAGGCGGAGCATCGTCTTTACGAAGTTGTTGCCGTAGGAGGAGTATAGCCATGCGGTGCGCACAATGATGCTGTCGGGGGCGAGGGCTAAGAGCGAAGTTTCCCCTTTGCGCTTTGTGGTGCCATACTGCGAAATCGGGTTTACCTTGTCGCTTTCGCGGTAGGGACGATGGTTCGTGCCGTCGAAAACATAGTCGGTAGAGATATGCAGGATTTTTGCGCCGTGTGAGTCGGCGGCCATAGCCAGGTTTTTAACGGCATCGGTGTTGATTGATGCACATTCCATCTTTTCCTCTTCGGCGCGGTCAACAGCGGTGTAGGCAGCGCAGTTGACAATGTGGGTGATATCATTGTCAAGCACGAAGTCCTCCACGGCCTTAGCATCGCAAAGGTCGAGCTCGTCGCGGTCGGTATAGATGGTGTTGCCGGGGATTTCGGCTTCCAAAACGTTCTTCAATTCATTGCCTAATTGCCCGTTGGCACCGGTCACAAGAATCTTCATATATTCTCAATTATTAAATCGACCACAAAGTTACTGCTTTTTTTTCAAACAAAAAAGCTGGTAATAAGCCTGAGGCTTTTAAAACAAAAAAGGGAGCATCTTCACAGACGCTCCCCTTTGATTGGCTTAAATCTTATTTTACTTCACAAAGATCTTTTGTATATGTCCGGAGTTGTAGACTATAATATTCAATTGTCCCTGGATCGGTCGTGCAACTTGCATACCGCTGGGGGTGAATATGCGGGCATCACCCTTTTGAACATCGGCCATAATCATCTCAACGCCGGTCTGAGCGGCATTGTTCTTCATGGCTTCAATCATGTCGCGGATAGCTTGAGCGTCAACCGGGCTGGAGTATTCGCCTGCGGTTGCAACTGCAGCGTAAGCCGACTGGCAAGCTACCTTGGTTACATAGATTGAGGTGCGGATGTTCGACTCTTCGGTAGAATAATCGTAGTTGGGATATTCTTCCTTGAGGGCAGCGATTGCTTCTTCGAGTTCTTTGGTAAGAGCCTCGAGTGTTGCCAAATCAGCTTCATAAGCTGCTTTGTTGCGATCCTGTCGAGCTTGTTCTTCGAAGGCAGCCTGAGCGGCAAGCGCGTCTGTTACGAGGTCGTCGATATCTTCGGCAATGTCAGAGCTGTTAGCCATAACAGTTTCGTAGTTATCGGTTAGCGAACCGTCGGCATAAGCGTTAGCGATGGCGGTCTTCAGAGCATCGATATCAGCAGAGATGTCGGAGCCGGTAAAATCATCCTTAACGTCGGCAGCATTCTCGGCGATAGTGGCGAGAGCAGCTGCGAGAGCGTCTTCGAGTTCTTTTACAACGGCGTCGGCGTTAGCCTTAGCGGCGTCAAGGGCAGCCTGAGCGGCGGCAGCGTCGTCAGCTTCCTTCTGTGCCTGAGCGGCCTTTGCGTCTTCAATCAGCTTGGCGATAGCGGCTGAGATGCCATCCTTCGGATTCATCACTGTGTCGTAGTCGTCGGTGAGCGAACCGTCGGCATAAGCGTTAGCGATGGCGGTCTTCAGGGCTTCGATATCGGTAGAGATTTCGTCGCCTGTAAACTGATCCTTAACGTCGGGGGCATCAGTAGCGATGGTTTCGAGGGCAGCTGCGAGAGCTTCTTCGAGAGCCTTCACTTCAGCGTCAGCTTTTTCCTTGGCAGCGTCGAGGGCAGCCTGAGCGGCAGCGGCAGCGTCGTCAGCTTCCTTCTGAGCCTGAGCGGCCTTAGCGTCTTCTACTAACTTGGCGATAGCAGCTTCGATTTCGCTAACGGGGGCCATAACGGTCTCATAGTTAGAGTTGAGCGATTCGTCGTCGTAAGCAGAGTTGATAGCTGATTCGAGGTTGTTGATCGAAGTTGCGATATCATCGCCTGTAAACTGATCCTTAACGTCGGGAGCATCTTCGGCGATAGTAGCGAGAGCGTCAGCCAGGCTCTGGCGGAGTTCTGCAACTTTTGCGAGGGCTTCAGCGTAGGCGGTCTTGGCATTCACGAGCGAAACCTTAGCTTCGCCGGCGAGGAAAGTCTGGTCGCCGAGGGCTGATACCTGAGCGTTGTAAACCGACATTTCGGCAGTAGCATCTGCGAAGTCGGCGGGGGCGTTAACCTTGAAGGTAACAACTTCGCCGGTAGTGTTTTCGATGGCATTGCCACCGGCCATGTTGAACACCAGGAAGCGAACGAATCCTTCGTTGACGGTAGTGGTTACGGTAGACGCACCGCAGCGCTGACCGGCTACAACAGATTCTGTGTCAACCGAGAAACCTTCGGGCACCTTAACGTCGAACTGCATACCGGCAGCGTCGGTTGAGGCGTCAAGGCCAACCTTTACTTCGAAAGGCTTGCCGGGGGTTACTACTACAGCCTCCTCGTTGGCGGTTACCTTGAAAGTAGCTGCCATCAGGGTGATGGTTGTGGTAGAGTCGTCGGGACGCCAAGACTGCGAACCGTCGCCGTTCGAGAGAACGATATTGCTGAGGTTGAGCTCAGCAGAGCCGTTGCGCAGCAGGACACCTGAAGTTTCATCAGCGCGGAGATTCAGGTAGAGCACAGCGCCGTCGTTACCGGTGAAGTTTTGCTTCTGGAAAGAAGCTACCACTACGGTGTATTTTGTGGCGGTGTTTTGCTGATACGAAATCACCTGCGATGAAGCGAATCGGTCGGATTTTGAGGGAGCGCTCTCCATCAGGAAGCCTTCGGGCACCTCTACAGAGAACTGCAGGGCGGCAACGGCGTCTGAATTTTCGAGCACTACCGGGACTTGCACTGCATCGTAAGTCGAGACTGTGAAATCCTCGATATAAAGCTTGTTTTCAGCCGCTACCTTGCTCGAAGTTACGAGCGCAACCAGCAATAGCAACAGCGTCAACGGCTTGTTGATTGATAATGATTTCATTTCTAATTGCTTGATAATTGACACCCTACGGCCGGGAGGGGGAGAGGGGTGAGGAGACCCCTCTCATTCCCCGCCGTGGATATCGGTTAGCGGTTGATTATTTGCGAATTTCCTTAGTTACGCTACCATCTTCGTGACGGATGATGTTCAAGCCACGCTGTACACTGTTGTACATACGGCCCATAGCATCGTAGATAGCGTCCTTGGCTCCGCGAACGGCATCCTTGAAGACATCCATCAGTGAGCTTGTGCCGGAGTTGTTAACGGCATAGCTGCGAGCTGATCTGTCGGAGAATACCATAGCGTCAACTTCGGGAGCATCTTCGCCCTGAACGTCGATGTAAACAACCGCACCGGCATTACCCGAGATTTCGGTGTTATCGAGAGATACGAGGAGGATGCGAGAGAAGTCGCTGTTGTTGAACAGGAGAGCGTCGTGAGTCATGCAGCGTTCAGCGGCAACAACATTGACGATTTCCGAACCTGCAGCGATGCGAACATCGAACTGACCGGCTGAGAGAACATCGGCGTTGTTGAGGACAACTGCATAGCGGGTAGCACCGTTAACATTGCCGATAAGGGCAAGTTCGAAGGTGTTGTTGTTCGAAGCGGCGGGAGCCATGCGGCGAGCGCTCTGCGGAGCGTAAGCTTCGCCAAGGGAGAGCTTGATAACGCCGGTAACGTCAGCGATGTTGAGAACATCGTCAACGGTAACGTTGGCAGCGGCAGCCACAACAGCGCCCTTCTGAGCCTTCAGAGTTTCGAGGTCAACGTTTTCACCAACCCAGTTGATAACAGTCTGAGCGTCGGCAACGTTTACTTCGCCGTCGTTGTTAACATCGCCGGCAGTGTACTTGTTAGCGGTAGCGGTAGTAACGAGTTCGTCGGCAGCCTTCTGGATAGCTTCCAGTTCAGCGATAGCGCCTTCGAGGTCAGCGATATTAGCGTACCAACTGGTGAATTGGTCGTCAGCCGGTTGACTGTTTACAACATCTTCCTGAGCAGCGCAACGGTTGCGGAGGTCAGCGAGTTGAGCGCGGAGTTCGACAACGTCAACGATGTTGTCGTATGCAAGAGCAACAGCAGCGTCGTCGAGCTTGGTGTTGGTAGCGGTGTATTCCTCTTGGGCTTTTTGAGCGGTGATCCCTCTGTCTACAATAACTTTGTCTACATAAGCAGTCACGAAGTCTTGTTGAATATCCGATTCTTTTGCAACAACATCAGTTGTCTCGTTAGCATCTTCGAGGTCTTTCAAGAACTGATTCATCCAAGACTCGATGATCTCGTAGTAGCGAGTCAAGCTAGCGTAGTTCCAGCTGGTTTCGTCGTTAGCATCGTAGCCATAGCCGGCGAACTTCTGCTGCATAGCTTCGTATTCAGCCTTCAGGCTATTGTACTGATTCATCCAGTCGGTGTAAGCAGCGTCGCTGGCGTCTTTCTTAGCCTTTGCTTCCTGAGCTGCGATAGTAGCGGCATCAACAACGGCGTCGAGATTTACGAGAGCGTCTTTGAGCTTAGCGAGAGCGTTTTCGTAGTTCTGAGCGTCTACTACAGCGAGTGCGCCTTCAGCTTCGTAAGCGGCTTCGAGGTCGTTTACAGCCTTGGTGAGAGCGTCGTAGTCGTCGGCATACTTGTCAGCAACGAGTTCATCCATGTCGTCCTTGCTGTCGTTGATAGCCTTGAGAAGTTCTTCGCAGTCGGTCTTGAAGGCAGCAACAGCGTCGCCAACAGGATTAGCTTCAGAATCTTTCAGCTGAGTGTACTTAACGTACATTTCAGCGAGGGTCTTAATGTCAGCTTCGATAGCTGTCTGGTATGCGGCAGCCTTTTCTGCGTCTTCAACGGCATTGCCGTCTTCGTCGTCGGAGAAGATATTGGTAGCTTGATATGTATCAACTTTCTTTGCGAGTTCGTCGAGCGTCTTAGAATCTGCGTCAAGGTCAGCGGTAACCTCTGCGTTATCCTTGTTAGCTTCGTAAGCGTCGTTGAAGGCAGCTTTGGTCTTGGTAACCCATTCTCCGAAGGTAACGCCTTCGAGGTAAACAGCCTTGTTGTAAGCGTTGACAATTGCTGTGTCAACATTGCGCAGCTGTAGATCGAGCCAGCCTTCTCCTTGTTCAGAAGTGTCGGGCAGATAGTTGCTCCATTCGCCATTTTCATCTTCGAACAATGCGGAGAATTGATCCAGCGTATCCTGAGCACCGTCAACATCGCTGTCAACGTTGCCGCTACCGGCGAACTTGTTGACATATGCGCGAAGAGTGTCGATACGAGCCTGCAGTTCGTCGCGATCGGCGAGGTAAGCCTGGCAAGCTGCAACTTCGGTCGTTCTTTCAGCACTAGTCTGAACACCTTCTTCGTAGTATTCCTTAGCACCGTCGAAGTAACCATCCTCACCGTAGGTGTAGCGCTTCAGTTGAGCCAGATAGTAGGGGAATCCGTTCTCTGAGAACATATCTTCGTCAGCAACCTCTGCGAATGCTTCGTCGAGAGCCTTGATAGATGCTTCATAGTTGCCGTATGCTGCATCGATAGTTTCAGCATAGAGGTTGGGCAGTTCCTTGAGAGCTTTTGCCCAAGCTTCCATCTGAGCATAGGCCTTTGTGTAGAGGGTAGACCACTGTTCGCGGGCGAAGCTAACGAGTTTCTCGTCAGAAACTTCGGGCTTAACCTTGTCGAGAGTGTCGGCAATGCCGTCCATCTTGACGCCGTATTCAGTAGCAGCCTTTTCTTCGTCAGTAGCGTTTTCAGCATCCTTCTTGACCTGAGCGTTCTGAGCGTCAGTTTCAGCAGCAGCAGCTTCAGCAGCGAGCTTTCTTGCGGGAACGAGGTAGTAGGTTTCAGCATCGAATCCTACGGGATCGTCGTTAGTAGTTTCCTCAGTGGCAGCATCTTCGGCGCTTTCAGCGCGGCGGCGAGCAGCGGCCTTGCTATCAGCGGGCAGTTCGCTGTCGAGAGCGGCTTCCATAATGCCTGC
>CAZKYD010000050.1:1400-10263 GCA_964556875.1 uncultured Alistipes sp. | reverse complement strand
TCGGCGAGATACTTAGATTCGTACTCGTAGAGGTCAGCGTGGTCGCCAACTACGTCTGCGATAGCAGCCTTATAGCCGACGTTCTTCAGAGAGTAGCGATACTGGTTGTAGTTTGCGATACCGTTCAGGTAAGCCTGCTTCAAAGCTTCCAGAGCAGAATTTAAGCCCTGAGCGTCAACAGCCGCTGTGTTGGTGTCGAACACCTGGTTGGTATAATCGTCGCCGGTGTACTTGGCGTAAACATCCTGAGCGGCTTTGAGAATACGTTCGTATTCAGCCAGGAGAGCCTCATTTTGCTTCTCAGATTCACCCTTGCCGTAAGCGTCGTTAACAGCTTCGTCGTTGGCGTCGAGTTCATCAAGAAGTGCGTTAAGTTCTTTAACGTATTCAGCAACAGCAGCTGCGTCTTCACCCTTATTGACATCATCGATGTAGCCATTGATAGAGCTACGAACCGAGCCTGACTTGCTCAGCTGGGTGTTGTGATAGAGGTTGTTAGCGGTGATTGCATTGCTAAGTGCTTTAGCATCGTTAGCGTAGCCATTGAGAGCACCTTCGTATTTAGCCTTGTTGTCAGCAACGTCGAAGTCTTCGTCGTGCGACTTTTCGATAGCTTCCTTAGTCTCATTGTAAGCCTTTTCGATAGCATCGATCTGAGCAGCGTAGTAGGTCTGAGCGTCGCCGGCAGACTTTTCATTGTCAGCCTTAACAGCTGCGATAGCGTCTTCAACGGCTTGCATGTCGTCTTCGAGAGCTACGTAAGCCTCGTGGCTGGCAACGAGAGCTGCGATTTCAGCACTGGCGGCCTTAAGGTCATCCATAGCGTTAAGGCAAGTCTTGTCAACCTCGTCGAACGGAGTAACGTTAACTTCATCGCCTGATGTATATGTTTGTGCGTCAAGCTTTTCTTGTTGCTTAGTTTCTACAGAACCACCTGCAGTCCATGATTCGGATTTTTCACCCTTTTCATCAACATAGATCTTGATTTTGTAGATATAGCTCTGGGTAGCTTCGTCGTAGATGCCGGGAGCTTCCTTAGCAGCCTTGCGTTCTGTCTGAACATCGTCAAGAGCTTTTCCGTAGGCATCGAGGTTAGCCTGGCTGACAGCCTTGCAGAAGTCGAATTTAGCAGCGTCAACCTTGGTCTGGTCAACATCCTGGAATGCTGTGTCGACAGCGGTAGCGGCATCGTAGAGCTTAGAACCGTCTTCCTTAGCAGCGGCAGCGAGGTCAGCAGCAAACTTGTCGGCTTCAGTCTTGAATTCAGCAGCGGCCTTGGTGTAGTCGTCCTTCGTGAAGGTAGCGTCTTTCATTGCGTCGCGACCAGCAACGAATGCTACGTAAGCGTCGCATTTAGCTTGGTATTTAGCGATTGCCTTGTTTACATCGGTGAAGATCTTAACAACCTTCTCAACGTTGGTCTTGAAGTTCGCGATAGCAGCCGCAACCTTGTCGGTGTCTTCCTTAGAGCTGTCGGCGTTGAGGTCCTTAACAGCCTTTGCGAGTTCGTCGTAAGTGGTCTGGAACTTGTCAGCAACGGTAGTGCCTGTAACGAGTTCGGTAGCCTTGTTAGCATCCCAAATCTCATCAAGGCTGGTCTGCAGAGCAGCAGCATCGGCGAATGTTGCAGATTCGGTCATTGTAGTAGCAGCCTGGAGAGCGTCTTCAACAGCCTGAACAAGTTCCTTGTAAGCATCGGTAGACTGGTCTACAGTGTGCTTGCCTTCAGCAGCGTATTCCTTCTCGATTTCAGCTGAGAGAGCGTCGATAGCGTCCTGAGCTGCCTTGAGAAGGGCGGCATAATCGTCTGCCAAGTTGGAAGGAGCCGTTTTCTTTGCAAGAGCGTCGTATTGAGCCTGATAGCCTTCTTCGCCGGAGATGGTAGCCATAGCGTCGGTATAGCTCTGGTTAGCAGCTTCAACAAGTGCCTTAACTTCTTCGTAGGCAGATTCCATGTTGTCACCCTTACCGGCGAACTGCTGTTCCCAAGCTTCCTGTATAGCGGCATAACCTTCGATACCGGTCTGTTTGGCAGCGTTTTCCTTCTTATCGGTTTGGAAATCATACGATGTGTCACCGTCGGTGTAGGTTGTTGCAGCAGCGAGCAGGTCGGCAACGGCCTTTTGATATTGGTTCTTCCAGTCGTTGAGGGTTGCAGCGTGATCATCATCAACACCCTTAACTACCTCAGCAACCTTGTTATAGTATGTGGTATAGTTTTGGAGCAGAGCCTCGTAGGCTGTGTACATAGAGGTGTAAGCAGCGTAGTCTTTATTGTCTGCGGCAACCTTAGCAGCGAGAGCTTCGTATTGTTCCTGCAGATCAGCAACGGGGCTTTCGTATGTAACTTTTTCGTCCTTAACTTTGCCGTTTTCTTCGTAAGCAGTCTTGACAGCGGCAACGGCGGCTTCAACAGCCTCCTGGAGAGCTTCGGCAGCTTCTTTATTGCGAGCTACGGTATAAGCGCAAGCGTCTTCAGCTGCGAGAGCATCAACGAGGGCTTTAACCTGGGCCTGCAGAGAATTATCACCACCGGTAAGAGCCTCGAGAGCTGCTTGTTCAGCCTTGGCGTTTTCCTGGATAATCTCTTCTCTTTTAGAAGCAGCATCGATAGCTGCATTTAAGGTTTCAACATCTTTGGCTAAAGCATCGATTTCGTCTTCGATAGCCTTAAAACCGGTTTCAGAGTCGTAACCGTTTTCGGTACACCATTTAACGAAGTCGTCGACGCTGATAGCATTGTCGCTGTCCTTGTCGCCGGCTTGAACGGCTGTAATTTCTTTCTGGATTGCATCTACTTTAGCTTCGAAAGCCTGGTTCTCCTTATACAATTCCTCGGTGTCAGCTTTCCAAGTATCGGTGTCGTAAGTGGGCCATTCTGTGCGCTTATCGCTAACAGCGTTAAGAGCTTCTTGGAGAGCCTGAGCCTTTGCGGAGAAGTCTTCAACGAATGTGAGATACCCATTACCGAAAGAGAAAGCTTCAGTAGAGCTTGCTCCGGTAATTTCTACGGTAACATCCTTGGTTTCAGTGAGAGAGAATGTGTAAGCACCCTCCTTTTCGGTCAGTTCAGTGCCATCAACAGATACCTTGATGTTGGTAGCTGACTTGAATGTGAGAGAGTAATTGCCTTTAGGTAAGCCTTTAACAGTTTTACTTACAACTCCGGTCCCAATGCCACAGTTTACTTGGTCATTTTGCGTGTTGAATTCATCACCTGTGATACCGGTAGCGGTCCAACCCTCGAGGGTACCAAGATCGGTCGAGAGGGCCACATTCGCGAATGCCGGCAGTGCAGATGCTCCCATTACAAGTGGGATAATGATTTTTTTCTGCATGGTAGGACAGATTTAGTTTAAAATTATAGTTTACAATTGTTTTTAGTTGTCAGATAAGGTATGTTATAACAAATGCTATAACAAATGCAAGGAATTAATGCCAAAGCGGATATTGTCTTATAAGCAAAATGCCATTTGTGTGATAAAATGCCGTATATAGACAATTGCACGCTGTTGTACGTTAATCGTGATAAATTAGTGATAAGATTGCAGACCTTTGTCTGTAGTTACACCAATACGGTGCAAATGTACAAAAACTTTAATTAACTACCCCCCCCTAAAGGTTAAATAAAGTTAAATAAACAAACAAAGGGCAATAAAAAAGCGCTAACTCGTTGGTTAGCGCCTTTTTTGCGGGGGGAGATTGGGCCTTATTTGGCGGCGTCGAGCTGGTTGAGGAGGAGGTTGACGGCGGCGTGGAGCTGTGCGTCTTCGCCGGCAACGATCTGCTCGGGGGTGTTGGCGACCTTCAGGTCGGGCTCCAGCTGGGTGTTCTCCAGGTAGTTACCCTCGGCGGTGCGGTAGCCGATTACCGGAATACCGAACACCATTGTGGGATCCTGCATCGTAACCCAGTTGACCGACGTCATAGTGCCCGGTACGGGCATGCCGACAACCTTACCGATCTTCTGGTGCTGATATACCCAGGGGGTACCGTGGGCGTTGCTGTAGCAAGGCTCAGCCACCAGCATTACCGATGGCTTGTTCCAGCGGCGCGACGGCATGTCGCAGACATCCTTGCCACGAATTACCTGTGTAAGATACTTTTGGCCGGTGAAGAGTTGCTCGATATCCTCGTGCATACGGCCACCACCATTCCAGCGGATGTCGATAACCACACCCTCACAGTTGTTATACTTGCCAAGCAGGTCAGCATACATCGGGCGGAACGACTCATCGTTCATCGACTCGATATGCACATATCCCAGGCGGCCGTTCGACCAACGTTCAACATCGGCAGCACGGTTTTTCACCCAGCGAGTGTAGAGCAGGTCGCTGATGCGAGCCGATGAGCAGGGGATAACAACCTCACTGACAGCCTCACCCGAGGCAGTAGTGAACGCTACCAGAGTCTTTTTGCCGGCGATATTGTTGAAAATCGCGCCAAGGTCGGCGGTGTCGGTGAGGGGGGTGCCGTTAACGGCGGTGATTACCGCACCCTTGCCGATCTTCGAAGAAGCCTTGTCGAACGGACCGTTCGCCAGCACTTCATCCACCTTCAGACCAGTGCCGTCGTAGCTCATGTCGAAAAGCAGACCGAGCGACGCCGTGCGATCCTCGTTCGGATCGGCAGCCGCACGCCAGGGCATGTAGCGACCACCCGTGTGGGAAACGTTCAGTTCGCCGAGGAGCTCGCTGAGCAGTTCGGCAAAGTCGTAGTTATTATTAATGTGGGGGAGGAACTTGCGATAGGCAGCCGTCATCGCCGGCCAGTCAACGCCGTGCATTCCTTCGTCGTAGAAACGTTCACCCTCTTCAACGGCAACATAGTCGAACATCGCCTCACGTTCCTTGGCGAGGTCGACATCGTGGGTAGCCGATACCTTGATAGCCGTCAGCTTGTCGCCCTTGTCGAGTTTCTTCATCTCGCGACCGATAATGAAGATTTGCTTTCCATCCTTGTCGGCCTGGAGCGACGCCTGACCGCTACCCATCTTGGCAGCGAGCTGCGGTTCGCGCTTGCGCAACGGGAGTTTCCAGAGGTCGAAACCATCTTCAACTTCGCAGAGGAAATAGAGGTTGTCGCCGTCGGCATCCACGATAGCATCAGCCAGCGACGAGCTGAACGATGTCAGGCGCATCTTGCGGTCCTCGATACCCTCGAGTTCCACCACGATAGCCTTATCATCTTTTTCAGCCTTTTCATCCTTGGCGCCCTTCTTATCCTTCTTGCCTTTGGCGTCTTTAGAGTCCTTCTTATCCTTAGAGTCGGCATCTTTCTTCTCCTGGTCTTTCAGCAGAGCGTAGTCCTCTTCGGAGAGCATGAAGCGGTCGCGCGCCTCGCGGTTGAGGAACACGATCATGATATCATCCTGCGAGCCCCAAGAAGCCTGGGCACGCATGCCATACTGCTCAGTGAAATAGATAATGGCATTTCCGCCGAGCACGAATCGCGGATTCTCCTCCGAGTAGCCGGTGTTGGTGAGGTTGGTAACCTTGCCGGTAGCCACTTCAACCAGGGCGATATCGGGATATGGGTCGCGCATCTCCGGCACCACCTCCATGGTCAGCCAGCGAGAGTCGGGGCTCCACTCCATCGACATAGAGTCGTCTTTCGAGGGATAGGTTTCGCCATTGGTGATTTGGCGGTCGGTGCCGGCTTTCAGGTCGCGCACCCAGAGCTGGTTGCGGTCCTTGATGTAAGCCATCTGCTTTCCGTCGGGGGAGATGGTCGGGTGGGAGTATTCGGTAACGGTTCCCTCGCCGGTGTATTCCGGGAAGATAGCCGTTTCGGTAAATTCAACAGCATTTGGGAAATCGGGGTCCTCGCTGCGGGCGATTTTTGCACAGTAGATATTCTTGCGGCCGGAGCGCTCCGAGGTGTAATATAACGAGCGGTTGTCGCTGCCCCAAGAGATATGGCGCTCAGCCTGCGGGGTGCGGGTAACCTGCACGGTTGTGGGGTATTCTACAGAAGTTACGAACACATCGCCACGGTCAAGGAACGCCACCATCTTGCCGTTGGGCGACACGACGCCCCCTGACGGACGTACCGACAGGCGCTCCGGATGGGAGGTGTTGTCGGTGGTGAGGGTGATGTTGACCTTTTGCGGACGGGCGGCAACCGCCGAACGGGCAGCGCGACCGAGCATCGTGTAGATTTCGCCATCATAGGTAAACGCCAGAGTGCCGTTGTTCGCACGGGAGAGGAAACGCACGGGGTGGGTGGTGAAATCGGTGAGCTTCTCAACCTGCGAGGGGTTCGACAGCGGGAAGCTATATATATTAAAGGTGTTGCCGTCGCGTTCGCTCAGGCAGTAGACGGTTTCGGTGGTAGCGTCGAGCACCGGGTTGCGGTCCTCACCGCCGCGGTTGGTGAGGTTCTTATGCTTGCCATCGGCGGGGGTGTATAGCCAGATGTCGCGAGTCACCGAGGAGGTGTGATGCTTGCGCCATTCATCCTCGAAGCCCTTCACGTCTTGATAGAGCATCTGCGATCCGTCGGGGGAGAAGGAGAGCATCTGGGCGGGAGTGGCGAGCACTTGGCGCGTCTTGCCGGTGGAGATGTCCACGGCGTAGAGCTGCGTCATGCGGCTCGTGGGGAACATCACCGATGCAGCCGGTGCCTGGATGGCAGCGGAATAGTAGACCTCAGTGCCGTCGGGGGAGAATCCTTCGGGGATTTCACCGGCAGAGTTGGAGGTCAGTCGGCGAGTAGCACCGCCGTTAGCATCCATAATATATATGTCGAGATTGCCGTTACGGTCGGAGGCAAAAGCAATCTTCGAGCCGTCGGGGCTCCAGATGGGGTTGGCTTCATAGCTGTCGCGCACGGTGAGTTGGCGAGCCTCGCCCCCTTCAACCGGGACGGTCCAGATGTCGCCCTTGTAGGTAAACGCGATGAGATCACCGTTAGGGGAGATTTTTACGTCGCGCAACCATAACGGGGCAGCGTCGGTGTCGACGTCGAGCGACGTTACTACGGGCTCCGCCGACACCGCCGACGCGCCCAAAGCTGCCGCAACTGCGGCAATTAGCAAAAGTTTTTTTGTCATAATTATATGGTGGAGCGTAGTTTAGACAAAATGATAAAACGCCATACTAATCACAAAATTAGCAAAATTATCTCATTTTCTGCCCCTCCCATCAAAAAAAGTTGGGGCTTGCTCCGGAATATATATTGGTTTGCTCCTGGATGCTACATTATTTTTGCATCCCAAATTTAATTTTTACCTTTGCATCAAAATGTTTTACGGCCGTCCTCTTCGAGGCCGGATATAGTTAAATAAGGGCCGAAAATCCCCAGGAATCGGCTCGAAAGGCTCCTGATGTCGCCTTCCTCTCCTCATCCTGGGGTTACCCACACCCCCGCGGCCTCCGGCCTCTCCTGGATATCATCCAGAGCCCCTCTTGAGGAAATCATCCAGAGCAAGCGAGGAGAGCCCGGCGGGCAACTGACCACGAAAAGCGCCCGGCGGACAACTGGTCATGAGGAGTGGCTACGATGAGCAGCCAGATAGGAGGCGATGACAAGCGAGGAGAGCCCGGCGGGCGCGTGGGTATGTTAACCCCAGGATGAGCGACGTAGGAGCGATTCCTGGGGATTATGGATGCGACTATCAACAAAACTCCAACCTCGAAGAGGGTGGCCGTAAAGAGACTTAATGCTTACTATAATATGAAAGTTAGATGGATGCGACGCGGGGGGATGGTGGCCCTGCTACTGACGGCGGTTGCCGGCTGGACATGGGGATGTACCTCGGCATTAGTGGGCGCTTCGCGCAGCCTCGAGGGACGGTGGATGCTCTGGAAACATCGCGATTCCGGTCACCCCGACAATTATGTGAAGAATTTCGCTGCCACAGACTCCACAAAGGCGTATGTGGCACTGTTTAACTCCTCCGACACCAACGCCGAGGAGGCGTGGATCGGCTTTAACGATAGCGGCTTTGCGGTGATGAACACCGCGTCATATAACCTGCCCGAGCCGCAAGAGGGGTGGAAAGACCGCGAGGGGTTGCTGATGACCGACGCCCTGCAGCATTGCCGCACGATTGCCGATTTCTACGCCATACTGTCAAATCGCGACTCTGCCCTCGGGGTGCAAGCCAATTTCGGGGCGTTCGACGCTGAAGGGCACGGGGCATATTTCGAGGCCTCCGACTGGTCGGTCGACGTGTTCCCGTTAGACTCCGTGTCGGCAGTGGCGCTCGGTGTAGAGCTGCCACTGAAGGCGATGCCGGATAGCGTGGCGCCCGGCTTTGATGGTATCCTTACCCGCACCAACTATTCTATGGCGGGGGGCACGGAAAAATGCCTCGGGATGTCGCGCCACTGCTCTGAAAAACATCTTCTCGACTCGATAATCGCCGAGCGACGCCCGTGGGCACCGGCAGGACGTCTCGCGCCGGAGGATTTTATCGAGACCATGTCGCGGTCGATGTATCTGCCGGCTGAGGGGATCGACCTTCTCGACGGCCGTGCGGCGAGCTATCCCGACCGTGGCGACGTGATATCCAGGCGCAGCTCCTGCGCGTCGGTGGTGATAGAGGGCCCCCATCCGGGTGAAGATCCCGCTAAGGCGATGATAATGTGGACCTCCATCGGCTTCCCGACCTTGTCGGTAGTGGAGGCCGTGAAGCTCGACTCCGTGCCCGCCGTGTTGCAGCCCGGTCCAAACGGCCACTCGCGCCGCTGCGATGAGACAAACGGGATGCGCAACCAGGCGTTCCAGCCGGTTGTAAAGCAGGGGCACAAGAAAAGTTATAATTTCAATATGGAATATCTGCGCCTCATGATACCGCAGCGCCGAGACGTCTCCCTTCGGAAGTACGCCCCGGCGCGTGCCCGTCGTCAATAATCCC
>CAZKYD010000050.1:0-1300 GCA_964556875.1 uncultured Alistipes sp. | reverse complement strand
GCCTGGTCGGCGATGAGCGATGCATCGTCGAAGTAGTTGATCTTCATTGCCGCACGAACCTGGTTGAGGGTTTCGGCAGCTTCGGCACGGGCCACTTCGCAACCCTTGCGGAGGATTTCGTATACACCGGGGATATCCTGCTCCCACTGCTTGCGACGCTCGCGAATGGGGGCGAGAGTCTCTTCCAAGACATTGATGAGGAGCTTCTTGACGGTGCCGTCGCCGAGACCGCCACGGGTGTAGTGGTCTTTCAGCTCCTGCAGGTTCTTATATTCGGGGAGATATTTAGCGAAATGCTCATCGGTGCAGAAAGCATCCAGATAGATGAAGGGGCAGTTGCCTTCGAGATGTCCCGGAGAGTCGACGGTGAGGTGCTCGGGGTCGGTATACATGCTCTTGACCTTCTTGGCGAGTTCTTTGGGTGTGTCGCTGAGGTAGATACAGTTGCCGAGCGATTTGCTCATTTTAGCTTTGCCGTCGGTTCCGGGGAGTCGCAGGCAGGCAGCATTGTCGGGGAGGAGGATTTCCGGCTCGACAAGAGTTTCACCATAAATATTGTTGAAACGGTTAACGATTTCGCGAGTAAGCTCAATCATCGGGGCCTGGTCTTCGCCGACAGGTACGGTTGTAGCCTTGAAGGCAGTGATGTCAGACGCCTGGCTGACGGGGTAGCAGAAGAAGCCAACAGGAATCGACTGCTCAAAGTTGCGCATCTTGATTTCGGTTTTCACCGTAGGGTTGCGCTGCACGCGCGAAACCGTAACGAGATTCATGTAGTAGAACGCCAATTCGGTCAGTTCGGGGACATGAGTCTGCACAAAGATGGTCGCCTTCGTCGGGTCGAGACCTACCGACAGATAATCGAGCGCCACCTCGATAACGTTTTGGCGCACTTTCTCGGGGTTGTCGGCATTATCGGTAAGGGCCTGAGCATCGGCAATCATGATAAAAATCTTATCGAAATTGCCGGAGTTTTGCAGCTCAACACGTCGGCGTAACGATCCTACAAAGTGGCCGAGATGGAGGCGTCCGGTAGGGCGGTCGCCTGTAAGTATGACTTTTTGCATATGATTCGTACTAATTAGACGGCAAAGTTACCTATTTTTTGTTAAAAAGATGGATGAGTAATCGGAAAATTTTGTAAATTTGTGGTCGGAAACACAAAAATAACAATCCAGTTAATTTAACATGGTAAGCTACAAAGAATTAGGCCTGGTTAACACCCGTGAGATGTTTGCCAAAGCAATCAAAGGCGGCTATGCTATCCCCGCTTTTAACTTCAATAACATGGAGCAGCTTC
>CAZKYD010000049.1:4388-16941 GCA_964556875.1 uncultured Alistipes sp. | reverse complement strand
GTCTCGAAATGGTAACTCCGAAGGAAGCTGTTGTTTGCGCTGTTCAGCTGACTCGTGCCGCTCGTGGTGCCGCTGCTGCAGAAGCTGCTGCCAAGAAGTAATCTTTCAAGATAAACAATACAGAGAGGATGCAATCCGTGCGCCACGGCGTCGGCTGGCATCCTCTCAATTTTTACACTAAGAATGAAATATTTGATTGTTGGCTTAGGCAATATCGGCTCAGAGTATGAAGGTACTCGCCATAATATCGGTTTCCGTATTGCTGATGCGCTTGCTGATAATCTTGGACTGGATTTTTCTACTGAACGTTACGGCGATATCGCTACCGGCCGAATCAAGAATCAGCAAATTGTAATTCTCAAGCCATCCACCTATATGAACCTTTCGGGTAACGCTGTGCGTTATTGGAAAGAGAAAGAGAAGATTGACATCAACAATATTTTGATATTGGTAGATGACATAGCGCTACCCTTTGGCGCAATCCGAATGAAAGGCTCCGGAAGTGATGCCGGTCATAACGGATTGAAGAACATTGCTCAGATGCTGGGCAGTCAAGCTTATCCTCGTCTGCGTTTCGGTGTTGGCAATGATTTTCCGCGTGGTTGTCAAATCGATTATGTTCTGGGGCATTTCACTCTTGATCAACGTCAGCAATTGCCAACGCGAGTAGATGTCGCAGTAGATGCTGTTAAAACATATGTGCTGGCAGGCTTGCAAACCGCCATGTGCGACTTCAATAACAAATAAATGAAATCAGAAGTCAGAATCGATAAATGGCTTTGGGCCATGAGAATTTTTAAGACAAGAACGGTTGCAACAGATTCTTGCAAAAAAGGTCGTGTTGCAATCAGTACCGGTAACGGAGAGATTCTTGCCAAGCCGTCGCGCATGATTCATGTGGGCGACACGATTCTTGTACGTAAGCCCCCGGTAACATATTCTTTCAGAGTCCTTGCTCTAACAGAAAACCGATTAGGCGCAAAACTCGTGCCGGAATATATGGAAAATATTACTCCGAAGGAGCAGTATGATCTGCTCGATGTGATTCGCATTTCCGGTTTTATTGATCGCCGAAAAGGACTTGGCCGTCCAACGAAGCGAGAAGGACGAGAATTGGCCCGTTTTACCGATGATATCTATACCGGTCCTTCAATGGAGTCATGGCAGACAGAAGATGGTTGGGATTTCGATTTTGATGAAGCTGATTTTGATGATTGATAGAAGATTGGCCTTATGGAAGTGATTTACGAAGATAATCATATCATTGTGGTGAATAAAGCTCCTGGTGAAATCGTACAGGGAGATAAAACCGGAGACGAACCGCTGGTTGAAACTCTTAAGCGATGGATTAAGGAGAAATATAATAAGCCCGGCAATGTTTTTTGCGGTGTAGTACATCGCTTGGACCGTCCGGTTGGTGGCTTGGTTGTTTTTGCAAAAACATCCAAAGCCTTAACACGCATGAATGAGATGTTTCGTAATGGCGATGTTCATAAAACTTACTGGGCATTATCGCGTAACCTCCCACCTCAACCTGAAGGGGAATTAAAAGGCTATATAAAGACAATCGAGAAGACAAATAAGTCGTTATATTCATTGAAAGCCAAGGATGGCTATAAAGAGGCTCGTCTAAGATATCGTTTATTAGGCTCATCTGATCGATATCATCTGATTGAAGTGGAGCTGTTGACCGGAAGAAAACATCAGATTCGTGTACAATTATCGGCTATGGGATGCCCTATAAAGGGGGACCTAAAATATGGCGATAAACGTTCCAATCCAGATGGTTCCATATCGCTTATGGCTCGTCATATTGAATTTATACATCCTGTTAGCAAAGAACAAATATCATTGACAGCTCCTGTGCCAAATGACTCATTGTGGTTAGCTGCAGAGCAAATAGCAACAAATTCATAACTTGAAAACTCATCACCTATGAACAAAGAAGATTTGAAGATAGTATTTCTCGGTACACCTGATTTCGCAGTAGAAAGCTTGGATTTACTCTGCAAGGAAGGCTTCAATATTGTTGGTGTTGTAACAATGCCCGATAAGCCTGCCGGTCGTGGGCATAAGATGTTTGAGTCCCCGGTAAAGCGTTATGCAGTTGAGCATGATTTGAAATTAATGCAGCCTGTTAAACTCAAAGACCCTGAGTTTGTCGAAGAATTGCGTAGCCTTAATGCTGATTTATTTGTAGTTATCGCTTTCAGAATGTTGCCTGAAATTGTTTGGCAGATGCCACGCCTTGGCACATTTAATCTTCATGCTTCCTTGTTGCCACGTTATCGAGGCGCAGCCCCTATTAATTGGGCGGTAATTAATGGAGACACCAAAACCGGTGTTACCACTTTCTTCCTGAAGCATGAAATTGACACTGGCGAAATTATCTCTCAGAAAGAAATTGATATCCTGCCGACGGATAATGTTGGCGATGTGCATGATAGGCTAATGAGCTTGGGGGCAACTCTGACTTTAGATACTGTCAACCATATCATAATGGGCGATCTAAAAACTACGCCTCAGGAAGACTTGCTTACCGATGGCGAAGAGCCTACCCCGGCACCGAAAATCTTTAAGGAGACTTGTCGCATCGATTGGAACAAGGATGCAAACGCTGTACACAATCTTGTAAGAGGCCTTAGTCCATATCCTTGCGCATGGACTGAGCTCTATGATGCGTCTTCAACTGAAACTGCAATCTACAATGCGAAAGTACTTGAAACTCGTGTTGTTGGATCAGCTAAGACCGACGAAATTGCCGGCACAGTCTACGTTGGTAAAACGTTGGAAGTGGCATGTGGAGATGGTAATAGAATCGAAATTCTAAAGCTACAACCATCAGGCAAGAAAGCCATGGCTGCTGCCGATTTCCTTCGAGGCGCGCATCTCCCCGAAAATATTCTGGCACGATAATTGTGTGCAGAATATTTGAAATGATTAACTTTGCAAAGTTATGCTTAAATTCTTAGGAAATATAATCCAATTAATATTTTCGCCTCAAAAAGGATGGGAAGACCTATCAGATGGCGATTATCGCGCAGATGGTAGACGTGGAAATATCGATGTCCGCAATCTGTATCTTCGCAATTTTATTCCTCTGATTGTATTCTGCTCATTGACCTTCTTTGTGAGAGTGCTATTTGAGAATGGTCCTGATTTCTTAAAGGCCTTACAGGTAGTAATTATTCAGTTCTTCTCGCTATTCTTGTCATATCATGTGGCTGTATATGTGTTCTCGGCGATGTTACCCCGTATCGTAAGAGCCGGAGAGCAACCCGACCAAAGAAGAGCGGCTATTATGATTCTATACTGCATCTCAGTTATTGCCCTGATTTTCTTAATTGGAAATATCATAAAAATCAAATTAGCACTGATCTCCTTCCTGCCCTTTTATGCGATATTTATTATATGGAAAGGTGCTAAATTCATTGGTATACCTGAGGAGAATATCGGCCCCTTTATGTTGATGTCCTCCCTCTCCGTTTTAGGCTCAATTTATGGTTTAAGCTTTATATTTAATCTGCTTATAGTACCATAAATAACAGCATCTGATTAAACTATCACTTTATAGTTAATACTCTAATGAAACTCAAAGAAGTCAACATAAAAAATCGTCGTGCTACTTTTGATTATGCGATTGGCGATACTTTTACAGCAGGGCTCGTGTTAACCGGCACTGAAATAAAGTCTATTCGACAAGGGAAGGCATCTTTAGTCGATACTTTCTGCTATGTAAATAATGGCGAAGTATGGGTAAAAAATATGTATATCGCGGAGTATTTCTACGGTACATATAACAACCATACCGAACGTCGTGATCGTAAGTTGCTTCTGAATAAGAAAGAGATTCGCCAATTGGATAAAGGAGGAAAGGAAGCCGGCTTTACCATTGTCCCGCTACGTTTATTTATCAATGATCGAGGTTTTGCTAAATTGGTGATTGGGATTGGTCGTGGTAAAAAGGAATATGACAAACGTCAGTCGATTAAAGAACGTGAAGATTCACGTTCGATGGCTCGCTTTTTCCAGAAGTAAGCCGACTTAATATTGGCATTGTTACGTCAAATAAATCTCTTATGGAATTCACTGAGGAATATATCAACTTTGTAAAAACGCATGCTGATGCAGATCCTAATAAACTTAGGTTACGTTTTCATAAAGATAGTCGTCCGTGGCTTTCATATGCAATAAATAATATTGCTGCATTAAAAAAAACAAGGAAGTTCCGCACTTCGAATGGAGAAGACTTCACTCCGTGTATAATTCCGTTAGAAATATCCGGGCAACAAGCAACATCGGCTACTATCGCTCAATTCCATAGCTCTTTTATAAGCAAAGGTGCCTCGATTCTGGATATGACATTCGGATTGGGAATGGATGCACAATTAATTAGTCGCATACCTGATACCAAAATCCTTGGTTTTGATTTACAAGGAGAACTTGTTGCTGCTGCTAAAGTCAATTTCAAAGAGCAGAAGAATGTAGAAGTGCTCCAGGGCAACTCTGTCGAATTTCTTGAGCACTATAGTGGCGCGAATTTCGACGTAATCTTTATTGATCCCGCACGCCGAGGTAGTGAAGGAGAACGGTTATACAATCTGCATGATTGCCAACCGGATTTAATTGAGCTACTCCCTTTAATTAGGCAACATGCCAATAAACTGATTGCTAAATTATCCCCTATGCTTGATGTAACCCAAACGCTACGGGATTTGCCTGGCATTAGTCAATTACATGTTGTTGAAGAGGCAAATGAATGTAAAGAGTTATTGGCGATCATTGATTTTCAACAGTCGCTTGATGAGTCACAAATCGTAATTGATAGGTTTGTAAAAGGAGAGCTACAGCAATTCCAATTTACTCAGACTGTTGAGCGAAACTCATCTTCATCTTTTCTAAATCGTAAGCCTAACGTCGGAGAATACCTTATTGAGCCGTCTGCTGCTACAATGAAAGCAGCGCCATTTAACAGCCTGTCAGCGCAATTCTCAATTGCATCCTTGCATCCCAATACGCATCTATATATCTCCTCTGCGGAGCTATCTTCATTTCCCGGCACTGTGTTTGAGATAGAGCAGGTGTTGGATTTCAACTCGTCAAACTTAAAACAAATAAGTAAATCTATAAGTCAGGCGGACATTGTTGTAAGGAATTTGAAAGGCTTTACGCCCGACATACTTCGTAAACGTTTAAAAATAAAACAGGGAGGCAATCGACGGCTGTATGCCACTACAATTGCACTCCCTGGTGGGGCATCTTCGATATTGCTTTTAGTAAAACCTATTTAGGCAACCTCAAGCGCAATCTTATTCGAAATAACGCGCTAACGATGCTTGGGTTTGAGCATATTCCAACCGAGCTTCGTTATATTCCATTGTAGCCTCGGTGAAGTAGCTGGTTTCCTGCAGGTAGTTCAACAACGAAAGCTCTCCTCCTTTTAAAGCCATAGATAACAGACGAATACTATTTGTGCTTTCTACGGCCGGGCCTAACATTCGAAGTTGGCATTCCAGCGTAAGAGCTTGCGTGTAGTCGGCGTTGGCCTGTGACAGCATCTCAGTAAGTTGCATGTCTTTTTCTGCAGTTTGTGCAAACACTTCATATTCGGCAGCTTGCTTTTCTGACTTTCTCGAAAATACAGGTAGGGTCATTCCGGCAGTCAAACCATTGAAATGCACACCGTCTTCATATGCATGGCTATACCCTATTGAGAATTTCGGGAATCGGCTTTTTGATGCCAAATTTAGCTTGGCATCTGCTACTTTTAGTCGGGCTTCTAATAGCTTATATTGCGGCGAATTCATTACGGCTTGATGAACCTGCTCTGAAGTAACATTCACTGCTTCGGTTATGGCATGTTCTTGACACGTTTTAGTATCCTTAGGCGTAGTGACTACAGCTGAAGACAGGTTAATGAACAACGGATAGTCGGTAATGTCGCTCAGTTGTTCTGCAGTAATTTTGCCTTCAGATAACGATTGTATCTCAATGGCTAATGCTTCTAAATGGCTTTCAGCATCGTGACTTGACGCATTGATTCGAGCATGTTCAATCTTAATCTTATTAAGGTCGAGGATGCTGACCTCTCCCCTTTCCCAAGCATGGGTGTAGATGGTGGTCAGTGAATCAATGTTATCATGGATCTCTTGTAACAGTTGTAACTTTCGTTTGGCACCGATGTACTCAATCAGCTTCTTACGAGCCTCGTACAATGCATTGCGATAGTCGGCTTGTATTTCCCATTCTTTTACTTCGTCAAGTGCTGTTACCACTTTGTTGGTTGCTTTCATCTTGCGGAAATCCGGGATTTCCTGACTGATGCCGGCCGACCAGCGATTAGTTTCTGTTTTAACCCCGGGCCATAGGTATTCAAAGTCAACCGCCGGGTCAGAAGGAGCTACGGCGGCTTTCAACGCAGATTGCTCAGAACTGATGGTGTGCGTAGAAATAACTGCATTGCGGTTGACTGATGCTAAGGTTGCAGCGACAGTGTCGAATATTTTGTCAGCTTTCACTGTCCCACTAGATACGGTCAGTAGCACCGCTACTAACAACGGCATTTTGCTGAGATTATCAATGGATACTTTCATATTATAAAAGTTCATCTTTTAATTCAATTGCTTGTTTACGCGTTTTACGGTGACTAACGATACGATATAGGATTGGAACCACAAATACATTTAGTGCTGTAGAAGAAACTAAACCGCCAAGTATAACCATCGCTAACGGGCTTTGGATTTCATTACCTGGCTCGGTGCCACGCATTGCTAATGGGATCATGGCTAATGCGGATGTTAACGCCGTCATAATAATTGGGGTTAAACGGTCTGTAGAACCGATAGCAATGCGCTCATCCAAGCTGTGGCCCTCTTGCTCCAAGTGATTATATCGAGAAATTAACAGCATCCCGTTTCGAGTAGCCACACCTAATAGTGCAATAAATCCGATAATCGCAGGAATATTTAATTCTCGGCCGACAATTACCAATATCAGCACACCACCAATCATTGCTAATGGCATATTGATGAGAATAACCAAAGTTTCACGAATATCGTGGAACTCAATATACAGCAATAATACGATAATAATAATTGCTAAGATTGAGGTTAGAGCTAATGTGCGAGAAGCAGATGCTTCGCTCTCAAATTGTCCACCATACTGAAGGGTGTAGCCTTGTGGCAGTTTAACCTCTTTATCAATTCGGTCGCTAATTTCGTTTACTGCACCACGCAGGTCGCTACCTTCTACGTTCGCAGAAATAACAATACGACGATTAGCGTTTTCTCGATTGATAGTATTTGGCCCAGTTGTTGATTTTATGTCAGCAACGTGGCCTAATGGAACTTTTCCTGTTGGTGTATCAATGGATAATTGTTTCAGAGCTTCGATATCCGGATTTGATATTCCATCAAATTTTACGGTTAAAGATGATGGATACCCATCTTCATAAACTTGCGACACTTGTTTGCCGGCTAACGCTACATCAACAAATTCTGAGAATTGATTCATTGCAATGCCGTAACGAGCCAAGATATCGCGACGAGGAATTATCTCAATTTGAGGGCGCTCAACCTGTTGCTCGATATTCACATCCACAACGCCTTCAACACTCTTTACAACTTTCTGGATTTCTTTGCCGGTAGTATAAAGCTGCGATAAATCGGTGCCAAAAAGTTTAATAGCAATTTGCGCTTTTGTGCCTGATAGCATTGCATCAAGACGGTGGGAGATCGGCTGGCCGATTTCTATATTCGCACCGGGAATTACGGATAGTTTCTGACGCAAATCTTTCATCAACTCTTGGCGACTACGTCCATCAAGTTTGTATGGTACTTCTAATTCAGAGACATTGACACCTAATGAGTGCTCAGAGAGTTCGGCGCGTCCGGTCTTGCGAGCTACAGTCTGCACTTCCGGTTCGGATAGGATAATACTTTCAGCCATGCGTCCAATCTTATCACTCTCATCCAGCGAAATACCGGGCAGGGTAGAAACATTGATGGTGAAAGACCCTTCATTAAATCCCGGCAAGAAGCTCCTTCCTAATGTGAAGAATAAGCCTCCGGCTACGATAAATAATAAAGCGGTTCCTCCTAATACGAGTATCGGACGATGTAGACACCATTGCAATGCCTTTGCATAGCCAGCTTTCATAGCTCGTGTGACAGTAGGCTCTTTGGCTAAAGCTTTTTCTTCTTTAGGTGTTCCCAGCAGGTATGAGCACAATACCGGTGTAAGAGTTAAAGCAACTATTGTAGATGCTGCTAATGCAACTATAAATGCAACACCTAGAGGTATTAACATACGACCTTCCATACCTGACAAAAAGAATAGTGGCAGGAAGCTGGCAATAACGATTAGTGAGGAGTTGAAAATCGGCTGTCTAACTTCAGTGGAAGCCTTAAATACCACTTGCAGTGTAGCTTTGCGTTCCTCTTTTGGCAACTTGTGATTTTCGCGCAGTCGCTTATAGACATTCTCCACATCAACAATCGCATCATCAACCAATGAACCGATAGCAATTGCAATACCACCGAGTGTCATTGTATTGATTGTTATTCCCATACCTCGCAAGATTATTACAGTAATAATGATTGAAACCGGCAGGGCTACAAGAGATATCAGTGTTGTCCTAAGATTCATTAGGAAGAAGAACAACACAATTACAACCATTAATGCCCCTTCAAGCAGTGATGTCTGTAAATTGCTAATTGAATTTGAAATAAAGTCTGCTTGACGGAAGATGTCTGTCGATACAACAACATCTGAGGGTAATTGCGTCTTTATTGTCTCTATTCTGCTTTCCAACTCTTTTGTTAGAGGAATAGTACCGGTATCTGGTTGTTTAGTAACGGTTAAGATGACAGATTCTTTACCTTTTACAGAACCAGTGCCGATACGTGGCGTTTTACCGCCGAAACTTACTCTAGCAATATCTGCGACACGAACTTTTTTGCCGGAAGCTGTAGAAATGGCTAGATTCGCAATTTCTTCAGGAGATGCAGTATTAACAGCTCCTTTGACGATATATTCATTACCATGGGCATAGAGTATGCTGCCAGTTGCATTATTATTGCTGCCATCAAGAGCTTGTAATACTTCTGCTAAAGTCACTCCATGAAATTTCATTTTCTCGGTTGATAGAAGCACTTGCATTTCGCGCTCTTCCCCACCGATTACTGAAACTTGGGCAACGCCCGGAGTGGCTAATAATTGTCGGCTAATATCTCTGTCGACTACTTTGCGTAAATCCAGCATAGAGGTGCTGTCGGGCGTTAAGCCTACAATTAAGACTTCACCCAAAATAGAGGACTGAGGCCCCATTACCGGGGTGTTAACGCCCGGTGGTAATGATTCGCCAATTGTTGCCAAACGTTCGGCAACTGTCTGACGAGCTCGATAGATATCTGTGCCCCAATCAAATTCCACCCAAACTACTGAAAAACCGGTCGAACTGGATGAGCGAGTACGTCTTACACCATTCGAACCGGTCATGGCTGTTTCGACCGGGAAAGTTACTTGCTTTTCAACTTCTTCAGGTGCCAAGCCGGGAGCTTCGGTCATTACAACAACTGTTGGAGCATTAAGATCCGGGAAAATATCTACTTCAGCGTTGGATAAAACCACACACCCTGCTATCATGATAATGCCGGTTAATACCAGCACTATCATCCTGTTCATCAAAGAAAAACGGATGATTTTATTTAGCATAACAGTAGATGTTTAGTGATTGTGAGAATGTCCTTCAGGAACAACACCGGATGTCTCGGCAAGGCGGACATATGTCATGCCGTTTGTTACCACTTTATCTCCTGCCGTTACGCCGGAGAGTACTTCGCGACGATTCCCGTCGCTATTGCCTAATTTTACCGGACGTTTTTCAAAGTGGCCTGGCTTTTCCTCAACATAAACGAAATAGTTGCCTTGCTGTTCACTGACTGAGGCTTCAGATACAGAAATGACGCCCTCGCGCATTCTGCCTAATAAGTAGACTTCACAGAATGTGCCACTGATAATTTCTTTATCTCCTTTGGGTAATGAGAAATATACCGGAATATATCCATTAGATGCAGTGCTGATGTTGGGGCGAGAAATTAGCTTTCCTCCAGCCGCAATAACATCAATGGTTTCAGATGAATATGATGGGCGAAAACGTGCTCCGGTAATGCCTGATAAGAAGCTAACGGAGCTCTCCGGAAGGTCGGCACGAAGCGATAACGCCGTATTTGAAGAGATTGTAGCAATTGTTTGACCGCTTTCTACAAATTGGCCATCAACAACATCGATTGAGGTAATTACTCCTGAGATTGGAGCAGTAGCAGTTGATCCACCTCCATTCGACGTTCCCATTGCTACTTTTGCTTCATCAACTCTCTGTCGAACGGCGTTATATTCGCGAGTGGTTACAATTCCTTCTTTGTGTAACGGAGTTATACGATCAAGCTCACGTTTTGCGGCATCATAAGCAACGCGTGCAGCTTCATTGGGGTCACCACCACTCATTCCTTTGGCAGATACTGATGCAATGGATTTGCCGGCATTTACAGAAAGTCCGTCAGCCATGCCTGATGCGAGATGAACAATACCACTTTGGCGAGCAGCAACAATGCCTTCTGATCCTGGCATTGCGGTGATTTCACCTGATACCTTTTGGACACTGGCAAAGGAGGTCGGTTGGATTTCTTCAGTCTCTACTCCGAGTTGTTTTACACGATCGGTGGCCAACAGAATCAGCCCGTTTTCATCATCGTGATCGCCTGCCTCGGCAGATTCATGCTCATGATCGTGGTCATGGTCTTCTGACTCACCGGAATTACCGGAACAAGATGAGAGAGACAAGGCGTAAAATGCGATTAATGCACCTGCAGTTATGGTTGATACCGCAGATTTTATATTAAATAATTTCTTCATTATTATATCGGTAATATGTGGATTATCAAGGTTGTAACAACCATACGACTCTAATGGTTTTTATGCTAAGCCATACGGCGGTGCACGCATCCCGGCAGAGTCGATATCCACTGTTGCGATCTTTGCAACTATGAATTCTCCATACCGATAATTTTCTGAAATAGTTGAGCAGAAATAATCTTGAATGAGAGGGAATAGAACACACGCAAATTGCAGTAGATGTTCTTCACCCAACTGCTTTTGTGGCTCTAATTTGGAAGCTACAAACTCATTTTCTGCACTGCAGTTTGTCCCATCTCCATGATGACATGTATGACTATCATTCTCATGTCCGTCAAATGTACATAACTCTACATCCACACACCATCTGCCATTATGATGATGGTGGCGCACAAATGGCATTGCAAGCATGATGAATGTTGCAACAGCCATCGCTACTATGTAGAATTTTGCCTTCATTGTCTTATGCAAAGTTACTACATTTTAAGCATATAGCAAAAATCAATAATCTCAAAATTGTAAATATCCACAATCTTAAGTAACTTTGTATTAATATTACTCGATTTATCCACTTTATTCCTGAATTTATGGTCGCTTGGATTATTCTTGCAATTGTGCTTGCTTTAGGATGTGTTGTAATGCTATTTCAATTGAAGAGTGCTAATAAAACTATCGAAAATCTTCGACGAGACATAGCTGATGAGTTGGCAAAGTATTCAAAATTAAAAGATGAGATGGCTCAATTTAAAGTAGAAGTTGCTACTCTTAAAGCTCATAAGGAGCAAAATAGCTTATTATTAAAGCAACAGGAAGAACGATTTAAGAATCTTGCAAATGAAATTCTTGACAATAATGCTCGTCGCTTTAACGAATCATCCTCGCAGAAACTTAACGATCTGCTGACTCCGTTAAAAGATAATATTGAGAATTTCCGTAAGGCTGTTGGTGATGCATATAATTCCGAGTCTCGCGAACGATTTTCGCTTCAGAAAGAATTGCGAGAACTACTCGAACTGAATAAGACGATTGGGAAAGAGGCGCGCGACTTAACTCGTGCACTGCGTTCCGATACAAAAATGCAGGGAGATTGGGGTGAAATGATCCTTGAAAAGTTGCTGGAAAAATCGGGTCTACAAAAAGGTGTTCATTTTGACACGCAGGTTACTCGCGATAATGATCAAAAACTTGTTGGAGAGGACGGACATAGTTTGCGTGCAGATGTTGTCATTTACTATCCTGACGATCGATGTTTGGTCATCGATTCAAAGGTTTCTTTGACAAGCTTTATTAATTATGTCAATCTTGCTGATGACCCTGATGATGTTGATGGCAGTATGCGCAAGAAGGCGGCAGATGCTCATTTAGCTTCTGTTAAGAGCCACATTAAAGAACTGGCAACTAAGAATTATCAGGACCTTATCGGGAAGAAACGCATGGACTTCGTTATGATGTTTATTCCGAATGAAGCTGCGTATATTGCCGCTATGCAGATTGAGCCTACACTTTGGCAAGAAGCTTACGATAAGCGAGTGTTAATCGTGTCGCCAACTCAACTTATCTCGGTCCTGCGTATGCTCCGTCAACTTTGGAAGCAAGATGCGGTTAACAAGAATGTAGAAGAAATTGCGCGTTTATCAGG
>CAZKYD010000049.1:0-4288 GCA_964556875.1 uncultured Alistipes sp. | reverse complement strand
TTTTTATTTCTCGTTATCGTGTTAGATGCTATGAATTGTCAGTGAGCGACGATAAATTTTCACATTGATCAGCGACAAGATAGCGGTAATTACAATCAGAGTTAGAGCGGTAGTAATTTGGATGTTACCGCAACCAACAATCGGAGAAACAATACCTCCCATTAAGAAACCAATTGAACCAACGATTGCAGCTGCTGCACCGGTGTATTCACGTCCTTGATCCATTGCCATGGATGTTGAGGCTGTATTTGAAATACCTAAGAAGAGCAACATAATAGCAGTGGTAACCTCATATGTAACGACATTATTGATCATCATTACGGCTACAAACTGAAGGACTGCTGCGGCCGACATGCCCACGCCTCCAATCATAAGCGATTTTTCCAAAGATTTGAATCGCAATGCGATTGCTGAGCCCAAACCGATGAGTACCGAATTGGCTCCAAACAGAATTGAGAATGAGATTTCGCTAAATTCAAACTGCTTTTGAAGAATAAAGGGGGCAGCTGAGATATAAGCAAATAAGGATCCCATAGTTAGGCCATATGCAGCAATGAGATAGTTGAATCTGCGGATGCGAAGCACTTTACCATAGTCGGCAAAGGTGGAGAGAATATTCCCTTTTATGCGCATCTTTGCGGGCAGTGTTTCTTTGAAGACAAATGTCATCAATAAGATCACAATACCGATAACTGTTAGCAAACAGAAGATCCCCTGCCAGCCGGTGAGTTTAGACAGAACGCCACCAATTACAGGTGAGAATGCAGGTGCAATACCATTAATTGCTCCGATAATTGCCATTGTTTTGGCAAGTTGACGGCCTGAATAACAGTCTGTTGCAATTGAACGCGAAAGTACGATGCCGCCTGCGCCACCTAACCCCTGACAAAGTCTGCAGATTAAGAAGAAATAGATGTTGGTAGCGAAAATGCTACTAAACAGGCTGGCAATCAGCAATACGGTTGAGATTAGAACTACAGGTTTGCGTCCCCATTTTTGGCTGAACGGGCCGAAGAAAATTTGACCTACAGCCAAGCCAATCATCCCCATTGTAAGGGAAAGTTGAACCAACGATTCTGTTGTGTTGAAATCATTTACCATCGCTGGTAATGACGGCAGATACATGTCGGTTAACAGAGGTCCTAAGGCAGCCAATATGCCCAAGAAAATCATTAAGAACGCAAAGTAAGGTTTTGAGAATTGTGGTGTTTGAGGGTTTTGAATAGTTTTAGACGATTTGGTCATACCAACGTTTATAACATATTAAGGAGAACTGACTCCCATTGATTTTTCGGGTGCAAAGTTCGGAATTTTTTTCGACATACGCAAATATCAGCAACTTAGCTATATCGTAACTATGGTTTGACCGCATAGTTGGGATATGCTCACTTGCAGGCAAAAAAATAAGCTCTCGACATTGCAGTCAATATACTGTAATGTCGAGAGCTAATGATGTGGTTGGTGCAAGCCAAGTGAAAACCAATAGTTTGCAGCCTCTTTATGATTGTTATTTCTTGACGTTAGGGTTCGGCAGATTAAACTTGCGGCTGAGTTGAGCCAGCATGTCAACGGTCATGGCATCGAGATCGTATTCCGGGCACCAATCCCATTCGGAACGTGCGCAACTGTCGTCCAAAGAGTTTGGCCAAGATTCTGCAATAGCTTGACGCAATGGATCATTTTCGTAAACCATTTGGAAACCGGGCACATATTCCCGAATCTTGTTATAGATAATTTCAGGGTCGAAACTCATCGATGCCAGATTGAAGGAATTGCGGTGAACCAATCTCGATGGATCGGCTTCCATTATTTCGATGCAAGCACGGAGTGCATCCGGCATATACATCATATCCATGAATGTGCCTTTGGCAATCGGGCATTTAAACATCTGCCCTTTTACTGCCGAGTAATAGATATCAACTGCGTAATCGGTTGTGCCACCTCCAGGAGGAGCTACATACGATATGAGTCCAGGAAAACGTACCGAGCGAGTATCAACTCCAAAACGTTTTGCATAATAGTCCGACAAGAGTTCCCCGGTAACTTTTGTGACACCATACATCGTTTTCGGACGCTGAATGGTGTCTTGAGGAGTCTGATCGTGAGGCGTTTCCGGTCCAAATGATCCAATGGAGCTGGGGGTAAACACTGCACAATTTTTCTCTCGTGCTACTTCAAGAATGTTGTACAACCCACCGACGCCAATTTTCCATGCGAGTTGCGGTTTAGATTCAGCCACCGCACTCAGAAGGGCTGCGAGGTTGTAGATTGAGTCTATTTTATACTTATCCACCGCCTCAGCAATTTGGGCCGGATTGGTTACGTCAACCTCTGCGGATGGTCCGGTTTCTAAGAGTTCACCTTTCGGTTCTGCCCCACGAATAAAGCCAGCCACTACATTCCCATTAGGATAGCAGTGCCTCAACTTCATCGTCAACTCGGTGCCAATTTGTCCGGTTGAACCTATTACGAGGATATTTTTCATGATTAAGGTAGTGTTTTATTTAGGGTATATTGCAGTAGTTTTCCTATGTTACCCATTCGAATAATTTTTCATCCACAAAAATAATTGTTTTTCGTGAAAATTTTGCTAATTTTGAGAAAAATTTTTATTGAAATTTTTACCATGAACAACAACAATTTCAAAGCTCATCTTGAAAAAGAGCTTACGGCTATCCAAGAAGCCGGGCTTTACAAGAATGAACGTATTATCACCACGCCTCAACGTGCCGGTATTTGCGTTGAAGGTGTTGATCGTGAAGTGTTAAACTTCTGCGCAAACAACTATCTCGGACTCTCCGATAACCAACGTCTTATTGACGCTGCTAAAAAAGCTATGGACGAACATGGCTATGGAATGTCATCGGTTCGTTTCATCTGTGGCACACAAGATCTTCATAAAGAGCTTGAACATGCTATTTCTAAGTACTTTAAGACAGAGGATACCATTCTGTATGCTGCATGCTTCGATGCAAATGGTGGTCTGTTTGAACCGTTGTTCACTGAGGAAGATGCCATTATTAGTGATGCGCTAAATCATGCATCTATTATCGATGGTGTTCGTTTATGTAAGGCTAAACGCTATCGCTACGCCAACGCCAACATGGAGGAACTCGAAAAATGTCTGCAGGAAGCTCAAGCTCAACGCTTCCGTATCATCGCAACCGATGGCGTATTCTCTATGGACGGTAACGTTGCCCCGATGGACAAGATTGTTGCCCTTGCTGAAAAGTATGGAGCTCTGGTTATGGTAGATGAAAGCCATTCAGCCGGCGTTGTTGGGCCAACAGGTCGCGGTGTTGCAGAGCAGTTCAACCTCTATGGTAAGATTGATATCTTTACCGGTACACTGGGTAAATCGTTCGGTGGTGCGATGGGCGGATTTACAACCGGCCGCAAGGAGATCATAGATATGTTGCGTCAGCGCTCTCGTCCTTACCTATTCTCCAACTCTGTTGCCCCGGCTATTGTTGGTGCTTCGCTCGAAATGTTCAAGATGCTCGATGAGAGCAATGCTCTACATGATAAGCTGGTTGAAAACGTTGAATACTTCCGGAGCAAAATGCTTGCAGCCGGCTTTGATATCAAGCCGACTCAGTCAGCTATCTGCGCCGTTATGCTCTACGACGCTAAGCTGTCGCAAGACTTTGCTGCCGAGATGCAGAACGAAGGTATCTATGTTACCGGATTCTACTATCCGGTAGTTCCGAAGGGACAAGCTCGTATTCGCGTGCAACTCTCTGCCGGTCACAATCGCGAACATCTCGACAAAGTTATCGCTGCGTTTATAAAAGTTGGCAAGAAACTCAATGTAATTAAGTAATAGCGCATCGATTTTTAGTAGCTTTTGCGCTTTAGATATTTAGGCATAAAGAGAAGACTATCGGTCTTGGCTTTATGCCTATTTTTTTGCATTTGTCCGAAAACGGACAATTTGAATTGTATAAATAGTTGATTATCAATTGGCATTGACATGAGTAAAATTTTTGAGTTATTTTGTTGACAGAAAAAGAAGACAAAATAACGATATGGATAAACCAATTGATAAAAAAATACGATACACCGAGGCCTTATCTCGCTATACCAAATGGGGCATCGGAATAGGTCTTGGTGTTTTGTGTGTTGCAGGCGTTTTATTTTCGTTGAAAAAATCGGTTCGAGAAAACGACTTGACGTTTGGTGAAGTAACAGTCGGAGCGTTGGAAACAACGGTATCGGCCTCCGGTAAGGTAGTTCCTGGATACGAAGAAATTATCAACTCGCCGGTTGACAGTCGCATCGTGGCAGT
>CAZKYD010000048.1:0-16942 GCA_964556875.1 uncultured Alistipes sp. | reverse complement strand
TGTGCACCATTAGTGATACTGATGGGGTATATATCTCAACAGTCGACAACGAAGATATCTATCTGTATGAGATATACGATGAGAGCAATACTTGCATCGGCTCCTTCTCTACCGAAGTAGACTTTCTGCAATTCTTTTATGAGAATGTCCAATACATTCAGAATGTAGTATTCTACACTCCGGATTACGTTTTAACAGGATATCTCTAAGGAATTCATATGCCTTATAGAAAATATTAACTAGAATAGCAATGCCGACACGCTATAGAGTCGGTTCACTAAAATCTTGCATATCATGAATTCTTTGGCAAAAGATGCAAAAGAGTTGCTTTCAAACTTCGAATTATTCGAAGTTAAAGCCGGTGCAGGTTCGTCAGACTCCCAGTGTACAAAATGTCAGACCTGTGAGTCTTGCACTAGTTGTCTTCAATGTACGCTTGATGAAAAGAAAGCTACAGTAATTACCTAAATCTCTAGCATGACTGAATACATAACACACTCTAATACACTAAAGACAATAGTTGTGTGTGTTATGTATTCACTGTCATTGGAAAAAAACTTATCTTTAAAATATGCCATTCATTTCATTAAATCCGATCTATGTATTAAAGCCTGATAGTGGTAGGGCTTTGATATTGGCAGCTTTACCCGGCAGACGACTTACCCCTGGGATGGATGATTCATTTACAAATATCATTCATCCGATATATGCAATGATTCTCAGCTTTATTGATGGCAGAGAGCGTGCTGTGTGTGTGCAGGAGGCGGCAAATGCCCTTGGTGTATCCACAGATTTAATAGATCGATTTGTCGATGCCCTGTTGGACAATCCTAACAGTACCGTCTTGCAATTAACGAATGCTAATTCAGCATTCCCTCCCAATACTATCATAACTCTTCAGCAGGAAGAAGTGTCCCATCGCTACGATGCAGATCTTTTCAGTTATCAAACATTGGACATGAGGATGAAGCGCCTATTTACGCCATCCACGATTACCATTATGTTTAACAATGTTTGTGTAACACGATGCATTTATTGTTACCAAGATAAATCTCGTGTTGCAAACTGTGAGATTCCGTTGGAAAGGATTAAGGAACTTATCCGAGAGGCTCATCAATTACATGTGAATACGTTTGATGTGATTGGTGGCGAATTCTTCTTATATAAGCATTGGCGAGAGGTTCTGCAAGAGTTGCGAAAATATGGTTACAATCCGTATTTATCCACGAAAATGCCACTGTCTGAAGATGATATAAAATTCTTAGCCGACATCAAAATCTATGATATTCAGATATCAATAGACACGCTGATTGAATCGCATCTTCTTCCATCATTAGGAGTGAAATCGGGATATGTTGATCAACTGATCAATAGCTTGCGGTTATTAGATCATTATGGAATTAAGACAATGGTCCACTCTGTCTTGACAAAATACAATGATAGCATTGCTGATATGCAATCAATTTACAACGTCCTGAAAGACTTAAAGCATCTTACATCATGGCACGTTGTTAAAGGAGAACCTACATTATATCCTAAAGTTGATTACAATACCATCGAAATCAGCCCGGAACATCAAAACAGTATTGCGGATTATCTTTTAGAATTGAAAGAGCAGTCAGGCCTGGATATTTTTGCGCCTGATAAACAAGCTTTGCAACAGAAAGCAGAGCGGGCAGTGCAGCCGGAAGTGCAGTCGGACAATGACAATAATTTCTGGCAGAGAGCCTTTTGCAGCGGGTTGTTCTCAAGTTTATACATTTTGCCTAATGGCGATGTAACTATCTGTGAACAGCTGTATTGGAATAAGCAGTTTATTGTCGGGAATGTCTTAACCCAGAGCATTGAAGAAGTTTGGAACTCTGAGGAGGCTAAGAAGATCTACTTTATTAAACAAGAAGATATTCCGGCTGATTCTTTGTGTCATACTTGCGAGCATTTTGAGGATTGTCGTTCAGTCCGTCAGGTATGCTATCGCGAGATTATCAAAAAATATGGCAAAGAAAAATGGTATTATCCTGATGTAAAGTGCCCGTTTTCCAAAAATAAACGCTAAATTTGCAAGTGTAAAAAAATGTATCATCACACAAACGTAATTGGTATGCAGAAAGTCACATTAATTATTATTGCAGTTGTATGTATAAGTTGTGGATGGGTTTGCTCGCAGACGAAAGCCGAAAATAGTGAACCTGCCGTAGTCTATGCTCAGGAGAATAACGATTCTACAACGTTAACTGAAGAAGAGATCAAATATTCTCTTACCGATACGATTGCCTTGAAAGAGGTGGTTGTGAAGGCGTCACGCTTGTTGACGAAAAATGATGGTGACGGCCGCCTTACTACGATTGAGGGAACCGTGCTTCAAAATGTCGGAATGTTGAAAGACGTGCTGAAGTTTGTGCCCGGTGTGATTGTAGATCCCGAGGGAAGTATTGAGGTTGTTGGTAAAGGTAGCCCTGTAGTTTATATTAATGGACGAAAAGTGCAGGATAGTAGCGAACTCGACCAACTAAAATCGGATAGAATCAAGAATATTAAGGTTATCCGTAGTCCTGGAGCCAGGTATGATGCAAATGCAGTAATACGCATTACGACAGTGAAAAATGTCGGCGATGGGTTTGCACTCGACACGAACAGTTCGCTTGAATATCGCGATAATGTCTATGGTAGCGAGACTGTAAATATGAATTATCGTACCGGAGGACTTGACGTTTTCAGTACACTCGGATTTATTGATGAAAGTAGTTTGGGGAGTGTGCTAAACGAAACAAATCTATGGGGGCAGGATCATGTCAAGACGATTTATCAAACGAATACCGACTATGATAGCAAATATTTTGTCGGGAAAATAGGGTTTAATTATATTACGGATAACGACCATTCGTTTGGCGCATATTATCGTGGTGGATATATGCGCAATGTAATTGGGTATGATGATAAATCAACACAAAGCGTCAATGATTTGCTTATCAGTGATGACTTACAGCACAAAGATGATATAGACAAGACTTATGTTCATCTGATTGATGGATACTACTCCGGAATGTGGGGCAAAATGTCGGCTGAAGGATTGGTAGATATCTTATGGCGCAACGCTAAGAATAATCAAGATGTCACGAATCTGACGTCTGGCACGCCCCAGAATGGAGTCTCCACGTTTGAGAAAAACAACTCTCGAATGATAGCCGGTGAATTAAATTTAAGTTATCCTATTTGGAAAGGTAGCTTGGATTTTGGCGGCGGGTTTACCAACACCCTGCGTGATAATTCCAGCATTGATTATTCAGGTTTAATTGCCGGTACGGATAATCATGTCAACGAAAGCACAACATCGGTTTATGGCGAATTGATGCAGAAATTTGGGAATATATTAGTGAGAGCCGGATTGAGGTATGAGCATATTGATAGCCGATATTATGAATCAGGCGTAAAGCAAGACGATGCTTGTAGGAAATATAATGAACTAATCCCATCGGCATTCTTAAGCATCCCAATTAAGAATACAACTATTCAGTTGTCATATCATCGCCGGTATGTACGCCCGGGTTACGCGATGCTGTCATCGGCTATCTTGTATAGTAACAGTTATCTCTATGGGGCAGGCAATCCCCTCTTAAAAACGGCTTATTTTAATAAGTACGAACTCGGCTTTGATTACAAATGGCTAACGCTTGGGTTGACTTATGAATATAATACGGATAAGTTTATAACGAAATATCAGGTATACCCCGAGGACCCGAGTATAACTCTCGCAACAAAGGAAAATGCGCCGTATGCGATGAAGTTTATTGACTTCTATGTGAGTCTCAACCCCGGAGTAATATGGGATGTATGGACGCCATCATTTAGTTGGATTTCGCAAAATCCATTGTATGAGGTTGAATATCGCAATTCTACGGTTAAAATGAGCAAAATGTTTTTCCGATGCGTGTGGAATAACATCATTACTTTGCCCAATAAGTTCATGATAATTGCGGCAGCTCAATGGTATCAAATGGGGGATATTGAGAACGTGAAACCTAACACTAATTTATGGCGAATCAACCTCGCTGTTAAAAAAACGTTCAATGAACATTGGGACGCTAAATTGTCGGTAAACGACATTTTTAACACCTGGAATGGAATGAAAGCCATTACTTATTGCGGGCTATTTGACTCATCGTTAGATCGTTCGTTTACAGGTCGCAATTTTGAACTGACTGTTGGCTATAGATTTAACGTCTCCAAATCAAAATATAAAGGTCAAGGTGCCGGCGCTGACGAACGTAGCCGCTTGTAACCCTACAGAATATAGCCGATTTATTATGAGCCATTTTAGTTGCATAATGCAGCATGACAGCATGCAATGTGGTGTGGCATGTCTGACTATGATATGCAACTATTATGGCTTAAATTATTCTATCGACAGTATAGGAGAATTATGCCCTTCCTCTGCTGAAGGGGTATCGTTGTATGGCTTGTCGGAGGTCGCACAACAGTTTGGTTTTAAGGCTTATGGAGCGCTATCTTCAATAGAATCGTTGATACAAGGTCCGTTGCCTTGTATCCTCCACTGGAATCAGAACCATTTTGTGGTGCTATATAAAGTCAATCGTAAGGGGACAAAATTCTATATTGCAGATCCCGGGAAAGGGCGTATCGCATATTCTGCGGAGGAATTTAAGCATCACTGGCTTAGCACGCAGAAGGATAATCGGGAAAAAGGCATCGCAATGTTCTTTGAGCCAACGGCAGAACTCGGGAAGTTTAAGGATGAGGCAGTTGCCGAGCGGCGCAGCTTCCGGTTTCTGTTCGGCTATATCAAGCAGTATCGGAAATATTTTGCAAGTATAGTGTTGGAGTTGGCACTGGGTTGCGTCCTGCAGCTGATAATGCCATTCCTGACTCAATCAATCGTTGATGTCGGTATTAAGAACAGTGATATCGGATTTATCTGGCTGATCTTGCTGGGGGAATTGATGATTGTAATCGGGCGCACTGCAACCGATTTTATCCGCCGACGACTATTGCTGCGTATTTCGATGCGTATCAATATTTCGCTGATTAGCGATTTCTTTATAAAGCTACTGAAGTTGCCGATGTCGTTCTTTGACACAAAGTTGATGGGCGACCTGCTGCAGCGTATGGGCGACCATAGTCGAGTGCAATCGTTTCTGACCAATCAGACGCTGAGCATTATGTTTACGTCGCTGAGTTTCATTGTGTTTGGTATTGTGTTGTTGATGTATAATCAGCTGATTTTCGGTGTGTTTCTATTGGGGAGCTGCATTTACGGCGGATGGATTGCGTTGTTTCTGCGTCGACGCAAGGTAATAGATTACGAACTGTTTGAGCAACAAGCGATTAATCAGAATAAGACCTACCAGTTTATCACTACGATGCAAGAGATTAAATTGCAAGACTGCGAGCAACGTAGACGCGAAGAATGGGAGGAAACACAAAACGATCTGTTTGGCGTACAGCTGAAATCGCTGAAGCTGCAGCAAACTCAAGAGGCGGGATCAATACTCATCAACGAAGTTAAAAACATCCTGATCACCGTCTTGGCAGCCTCCGCTGTTATCAACGGCGAGATAACCTTAGGCGCAATGTTGGCGGTGCAATATATTATCGGACAACTCAACTCACCGGTGGAGCAGTTTATGTCGTTCATCTATTCGATGCAAGATGTGAAAATTTCGTTGGAACGCATCAACGAAATTCATTGCTCGAAAAACGAAGAGTCGAGTGATAACCAATTGTCCAAGTTTAAGAATACTGACAAGTCGATAAAAATTGAAAACCTCGACTTTAAGTATGATATCCACGCCTTGAAATATACGCTACAAAATATCTCCTTCGACATCCCGCAAGGGAAAGTTACGGCAATTGTCGGTGCTTCTGGAAGCGGAAAAACCACACTTATAAAGCTGATGTTGGGGTATTACAAGATTCTTACCGGTCGGATCTCAATCGCCGGGGGCGATATCAACGAATACAATCTGAAATGGTGGCGTCGACAGTGTGGCGTCGTAATGCAGGATGGCGTAATTTTCTCGGAGTCAATTGCCAGGAATATCGCCGTTAGTGACGGGGATATTGATGTCGACCGTCTTCACCAAGCCGCCCGGATAGCCAATATCCACGACTATGTAATGAGTTTGCCGTTGAAATATGACACGAAAATCGGGCATGACGGCATCGGCTTGAGCCAAGGACAAAAGCAGCGCATCCTCATCGCCAGGGCCGTGTATAAAAATCCCGACTATATCTTTTTGGACGAGGCCACCAACGCCTTAGATGCCAAAAACGAACGTGCCATTGTTGAAAATCTGCAAGAATTCTACAAAGGTCGCACCGTTGTGGTCGTAGCGCATCGCCTGTCAACCGTAAAAGACGCCGACCAAATCATCGTAATTGACGGCGGAAAAGTAGCTGAAATCGGCAACCACACCTCGCTCATCAATCAGCGCGGCGCCTACTACAACCTCGTCAAAAACCAGCTCGAACTCGGCAACTAACCGAATTTGCAGTAGCCTGCAAAGATTAATCGTAAAAAAAGTGGGGGAGTGGTTTGGCATGATTGGGGGAATTTGATTAATTTTGTAGGTTATGTTTGACAAAGACTATTTTTCAGAGATAATTGAGCCGGCAATTGCCGGAATAGATTACGGGAAAGGTCCGAGAGGGCTGTTCCTGCCGATAGAATATACCCTTGAAGGGGGCGGTAAGCGTTTGCGTCCGATGTTGTTGTTGGCAACCTGCTGCGCATTGGGTGGCGATGCTTCAAAAGCTATGAATCAGGCCGTTGGTATCGAGATGTTCCATAACTTTACATTGCTCCATGACGACGTTATGGATAATGCAGAGGTGCGCCGCGGCCGTCCTACAGTTCATCGTCGTTGGAACTCATCCGTGGCTATCCTTTCGGGAGATGCGATGCTGACTTTGGCAACGCAGCTCGTATCGCGTGGGGCAGGTGAGCGCTTGGAAAAGGTGCTCGATCTGTTTAACACCACCGCTATGGAGGTTTATGCCGGTCAGCAACTCGATATGGAGTTTGAATCGCGCCACGATGTTACGATCGATGAATATATCGAAATGATTCGCTTGAAGACTTCCGTATTGTTGGCGTGCGCTTGCAAGATGGGGGCGATTATGGCGGGTGCAACCGACGCTGATGCCGATGCTATGTATCGTTTCGGCGAGCTGCTCGGCTTGGCTTTCCAACTTCAAGACGACAATCTCGACACCTATGGCGATCCTGCCTTATTCGGTAAGGAGATCGGTGGCGATATCATAAACGAGAAGAAAACATGGCTTTGGATTAACGCCATGAACCGCGAACCGGAGCAGCTGAAGCGAGTTCTCGACCAGAAGCTGACCGACTATCTAAAGATTGAAGCTATCCGCAAAATCTACGATTCACTTCAGTTGAAAGAGGAATCGCAGGCCCTTATCGAGCATTATTCCGATAAGGCTATCGAGGTGTTGGAAACAGTAAATATGCCTCACGAGGCCCGCGAATTCTTTAGATCATTGGCGATGAAATGCGCCGCACGTAGTCATTAACCTCATTTTATGGAGGATTACCTGTCGAAATTAAATAGCCAGCAACGTGAAGCTGTAGAATATCTCGACGGGCCGCAGCTGGTAATAGCCGGGGCCGGGTCGGGCAAGACGCGTGTGCTGACTTACAAGATAGTCCATTTACTTGCAAAAGGGTTTGAGCCGTATCGCTTGATGGCTCTGACCTTTACCAACAAGGCCGCTAACGAAATGCGTGAACGTATTCAGGCTCTTGTTGGAGAGAAGCTTGCCAAGAGCTTATGGATGGGCACTTTCCACTCTATTTTCTCGCGCATACTTCGCCAAAATGCCGATAAAATCGGTTTTACCCCATCGTTTACGATTTACGATTCAGACGATTCTCGAGCCTTGATAAAGTCGATCATCAGGGATATGGAGCTTGATGATAAGATTTATAAGCCATCGGTAGTGCAGAATGCCATCTCTATGGCAAAGAATGCGCTTATTAGCCCTACCCAATATGGCCAGGACCGAGAACTCATGGAGAGCGACCGTCGCGGCAAACGTGGTCGAATTGTCGACATTTACGCTACATATCGTCATCGCTGCCATGTAGCCGGCGCGATGGACTTCGACGATTTGCTCTACTATACGAATGTGCTTTTCCGCGATTATCCGGAGGTATGTCGCCACTATAGCGAGTTTTTCCGCTACGTATTGGTGGATGAGTATCAGGATACCAACTTCGCTCAGCATTGTATCGTTTCGCAGCTCTGTAAAGGGAGCCGCAACCTGACGATGGTGGGGGATGATGCCCAAAGTATCTATTCGTTCCGTGGGGCGAATATCCGCAATATCCTGAATCTGAAAAAAGCATATCCCGACTTGAAGATTTTCAAGTTGGAGCAGAACTATCGTTCAACTCGCAATATCGTTTCGGCTGCAAATTCGCTTATCGATAAGAACTCGGAGCAGATTCGCAAAGAGATCTTCTCGGAAAACGATTTCGGCTCAAAAATTGAGGTTTGTCGCTGCTACAGCGATTTCGATGAGGCCTCAATTGTTGCTGATCGTATTGCTCGTTTGCAGATGACCAATCATGACGATCTGAACGACTTTGCAATCCTTTATCGCACCAACGCTCAGAGCCGCCGTTTCGAGGAATCGCTGCGCAAGCGCCGCCTTTCGTATCGCATTTATGGAGGCCTATCGTTCTATCAGCGCAAAGAAGTAAAGGATGCCATTGCATATTTCCGTTTGGCAACCAACCCCAACGATGATGAGGCTCTGCGCCGCGTTATCAACTATCCGGCTCGCGGAATTGGGGATACAACGCTGAAGAAACTGGTCCATGCAGCTATCGACCGCGGTGTGAGTGTGTGGCACGTGCTGAACGACCCTGCCGACCTTAATGTCAATAACGGCACACTGAAAAAACTCGATGGATTCCGCGAACTTATCCATGAATTTAATCAGCAAAACGAAAAAGGGGTCGACGCAGCCCAGCTCACGCGTCTGATTTATGTCAAGACGCGCATGCTCTCCTCGCTGATTTCCGATAACACCCCGGAAAGTGTGTCGCAGCAGGAGAACTTGATGGAAATGCAGAAAAACGTCGAGGAGTTTGTTGCCGGACGTTTGGAAGAGGACGATGCGCATATCACTATGACCGACTTCCTTGCCGAAGTGTCGTTGGCAACGGATCAAGACGAAAAAGATACATCGAAGGACCGCGTAACACTGATGACCGTCCATGCTGCCAAAGGTTTGGAATTTAAGAATGTCATAGTCGTGGGCGTTGAGGAGGAACTGTTCCCCTCGTCGATGTCGTGTGACTCGCTCGCCGCCATCGAGGAGGAGCGCCGACTGCTGTATGTGGCTATTACGCGTGCCAAGAATTTCTGTATGCTGACCTATGCATCGTCGCGCTATCGCAACGGTCAGACCATGGTCACCCGCCCGTCGCGCTTCTTACGCGATATCGACCCGCAGTATCTCAAGATGGTGCAGGGCTCTGAGATGGATGACTCTCAGCGCGGCATAAATCCGCTGGATAACTATCGCGCATCATATCATGGCGGTGGCGGCTTTAATAGCGGCTATAACAATGGCGCGAATGGCTATAACAACCCATCAAAAGGTTATAGCGCACCCTCAGCCGGTTCGCGAGCCGTGTTTATTCAGGGCAAACCTGTAAATCGCCAAGCTGCGCCCCTTACGAATCGAGAATCGGAACAGATGGCTCAACGCGAAGATATCTCCGCCACGGATTTCGTGTTGCATGCTGTAGACGAGCTCTATGGCGGCATGAAAATTGTTCACGGTCGTTTCGGGGCAGGCGTGATTGAAGCTGTCGATGATAATCCCGCCGGAGCCAAGATTACGGTACTGTTCAAAAATGCCGAACGCAAGACACTGCTGTTGCGTTTTGCACGTTTCAAAATAGTTGATAAATAACCTCATTAATCGAAAACACGAATGAAAACCCAGAAAGATTTGATAACCCCATATTATATCGTTTACGAGGAGAAATTGCGTAGCAATCTCGCCTTGATTAAGAGTGTGGCCGAAAGGTCAGGGGTAGAGATTATCATGGCGTTTAAGGCGAATGCCCTTTGGCGCACATTCTGGGTGATGCGTGAATTCGATGTGAAGTTTACGGCGTCGTCGCTGAACGAGTTGCACCTCGGTAACGAGGAGCTCGGCAAGTTGGGCCATTCCTATTGCCCGGCTTATACTGATGTAACTATCGGAGAATATCTGCGTGGCAGTAGCCACCTTACTTTTAACTCAATCGCGCAGTTTACCCGCCATAAGGCTACACTTGAGGCCTATAACGCCGAGGCGGTGGCTACCGGTGGACATCGTGTGTCGCCGGGGCTTCGCGTTAATCCGAGTTGCTCGGTGATTGAAACCGATATCTACAACCCGGCGTTGCCCGGCAGCCGTTTTGGAGTGACTGCCGACCGTATCGGCGACTCGCTGCCGGAGGGTATTGAAGGGCTGCATTTCCATCAGCTCTGCGAATCGTCGAGCTACGACCTGGAAAAAGTGCTCAATGCTTTCGAAGAGCAGTTTGGCCGCTATCTGCCACAGGTGAAGTGGGTAAATATGGGTGGCGGACATTTGATGACCCGCCAGGGTTATGACACCGACCATCTCGTAGCATTGCTGCAAGGATTTCGTCAGCGCTATCCCTGGCTGAAGGTTTATCTTGAACCAGGCAGCGCCTTCACCTGGCGCACCGGCGACCTGATTACCTCCGTAGTTGACGTTGTAGAAAATCAGGGAATAAAAACAGCAATTATTGATGCCTCATTTGCGTGTCATATGCCCGACACACTTGAGATGCCCTATCAGCCGGCAATCACAGAAGCGGTTGAGCAAGGGGAATTCACCTATCGTTTGGGTGGAAATTCCTGCTTGAGCGGCGATTTCATGGGCGACTGGCATTTCGACCATCCTCTTCAGGAGGGGGAACGCCTCACGCTTGAGGATATGAATCATTATACTACAGTTAAGACTAATATGTTCAACGGTATATCCCACCCGGCGCTGGTGTTTCAACGTCTGGATGGCTCGATAGAGATTCTTCGCGAATATACCTACGACGACTATAAGTCGAGAATGGACTAAAAAACTACCAGTTTATGACGCAATCAGATGTTACATATTCCGTAATCATTCCGGTTTACAACCGACCGAACGAGGTTGACGAACTGCTCTGCTCATTGGTGAAGCAAACCGCTCATAACTTTGAAGTTATCATTGTTGAGGACGGTTCGACGGTGCCATGCGCATCGGTTGTTGAGCTGTATGAAGCGCGTGGCCTGAATGTGAAATATTTCGCCAAGGAGAATGAAGGACGTTCAATCGCTCGCAACTATGGACTGGAACGAGCCGTCGGGGAATATATGATTTTCTTTGACTCGGATTGCGTTATACCTGCCGACTATTTCAGTAAGCTCGACAAGATGCGCAAGGCGCAGCCTTTCGATGCTTTTGGTGGACCTGACGCGGCTGATAACTCCTTTACAACTACTCAGAAGGCGATTAACTTTGCAATGACATCGTTTCTCACTACCGGCGGCATCCGCGGTGGACGTGTCAGTCTCGAAAAATTTACGCCTCGCACCTTCAATATGGGTTTCTCTCGCAAGGTTTATGAGCGGGTTGGCGGTTTCCGCGAGATGTTCTCGGAGGATATCGATATGTCAACGCGCATCCGCATGGCAGGTTTTTCAATCGGCCTGTATCCCGACCTATACGTTTATCATAAGCGCCGCGTAGATTTCCGCAAGTTTTTGCGCCAGGTCTATGTATTCGGTATGTCGCGAATTACGTTGAAATTGCTCTATCCCGATTCGCTAAAACTGGTTCATTGCCTGCCTGCCGTGTTTGTGCTGGGAGTAGTGGCAATGATTATATTGGCGATATTCAGTAGCCCATGGTGGTTAGCTCCGCTGGCACTATATCTATTTGCCATTTGGCAGTCGGCATTGAACACAACCGGCGAACTGGTGATAGCTTGTAAGGCAGTGCCGGCAGCGCTGATTCAGTTGGGTGGCTACGGCTGCGGATTTCTAAAGGCATATTTCTTGAAAATAATTTGCCGACGCGGACGCAACGAAGCTGAGGAAATCGCAATGCGTAAAGGAAAATAACGATGACAACTGACGAGAATTTGACATACGAAAACCGGGAACGTGTAGCAAAGTCGATGCACGATTTGACCGATGATGAAAAGCCCCGCGAGAAAGCTCTCAAGCAGGGGATGAATTCACTGTCGGATGTTGAACTGTTGGCGATACTGCTCGGCTCCGGAATACCGGGGAAATCGGTGCTCGACCTTAGTCGTGAGATTCTGAAAGATAACGACAATCGTCTGGCCTACTTGTCGCGCAAGTCGATTCCCGAACTTGTCAGAAAATATAAAGGGATGGGCACCGCGAAAGCAACCCTGCTGGTGGCAGCCATGACGTTTGGAGCCAGAACGCAGTCTGACTTGCAGATTCGCGATCCGCAGATGACAACCTCCGAGGTGGTCTATAACTATATGCGCAGCCGCTTGGAGCGCCTGAACAATGAGGAATTTTGGGTGCTTCATCTTAGTCGGTCAAACCGCGTTCAATCTGTAGAACAGATTAGCAAAGGGGGACTTACCCAGACCTCTGTAGATGTAAAATTGATAGGCAAAAGTATCATTGACCGCTTGTCGGCCGGTGTGATTCTCTGTCATAATCATCCGTCGGGCAATCTCGTCGCGAGTAGCGCAGACGATGCTATAACCCGAAAAATTGTTGAGGTTTGTAAACTATTGGATGTCAACGTTCTTGACCATCTGATAATAGGCCCAACAGGGTATTATTCCTATCGTGATGAAGGGAAATTGTAGTAAGAACCGTTATAAACTTCTAAATAGTCTGATATGAGTAGAATCGGTGAACAAATTTACGGACTAATCGGTTATCCGCTGATTCATTCCTTCTCCAAAACTTTTTTCAACCAAAAGTTTGAGGCGGAACAGATTAAGGCGCGCTATGTGAATTTTGAAATTCCGTCGATCAACAATTTCCCGGATGTACTAAATGAGAATCCGTTGTTAGCCGGGATGAACGTTACGATTCCTTATAAGGAACAGGTAATTCCGTTTCTTGACGACCTCGACCCGCTGGCTGCAAGAGCCGGTGCGGTAAATGTAATCAAGATTATCCCCGGAAAGAAGGGAAAGGTGTTGCCCGACTGTAGACTGGTGGGGTATAATAGCGATGTGGCTGGTTTTACCGACTCAATCCGTCCGCTGATTACCGACGGCCGCGAGAAGGCATTAGTGCTTGGTTCAGGTGGAGCCTCTAAGGCGGTATGCGTGGGACTCGATATGCTTGGTGTGCAGGCGCAGATAGTTTCGCGAACAAAGCGCCGCGGCACTCTGACCTACGATGAACTCACTCCTGAAATCATGGCTGAGCATAAAGTAATCGTAAATACTACACCCTTAGGGATGTATCCGCATATGGATGAGGCTCCGTCGATTCCTTACGAGTTGTTGACGCCGGCCCATCTTTGCTATGATTTGCTGTATAACCCCGATGTTACGCTCTTTATGAAAAAGGCGTCTGAGCATGGGGCTGAAGTAAAAAACGGCTTGGAGATGTTGCTCCTTCAGGCTTTCCTCTCGTGGGAAATCTGGAATAGCTAACTCTTAGAGGCTAATGCTTATAATTTTGTGTAACATATAGAATTATTATAGAAATAATTATAAATCATTCCATCATTTTCTTGTAATGCAAAAAGCAGCACTGCCGGTTTATATAGCGGCAATTTTAATTATCCTGATACCGTTTAAGGCATTCGGCCTTGACGATGTCATTACTCCGGCGATTGCGTTGTTCGCCGGCCTTATCTATGCGCTGATTTTCCCGATGCCCCTGCCTAAGTTTAACAAAAAAGGCTCGAAGTATCTTCTTCAGGCGTCGGTAGTCGGTCTTGGTTTCGGTATGAATGTCACTCAGGCCTTGAAATCAGGTTCAGAAGGTATGATGTTTACCATCGTGTCGGTTATTGGCGTGATGTGTTTCGGTGTGATGTTGGGCTACTGGCTTCATATCCAGCGAAAAACGGCATATCTGATTTCGTCCGGTACAGCAATTTGTGGCGGTAGCGCAATCGCGGCAGTTGGTCCGGTAGTAAAGGCTGACGACCATGAGATGGCAGTATCGCTGGGCGTTATCTTTATTTTGAATGCTATCGCCTTGTTTATTTTCCCGCCGATTGGCCATTACTTTGATATGAGCCAGGCACAGTTTGGCACATGGGCAGCTATCGCTATTCATGACACATCATCTGTAGTTGGTGCCGGGGATGCTTATGGCCCGGAAGCGTGTCAGATTGCCACACTGATAAAGTGTACACGTGCGCTGTGGATTATCCCCTTGGCGTTCGTTACCATGTTTATTTTCCGCGACAAGAGCTCGAAGGGGGTAACAATTCCCTGGTTTATCTTCTTGTTCGTGCTGGCAATGATTGTAAATACTTATCTTATTGCGCCTTACTTCGGTGCGGATAATGCATTCTCGACAACTATTGTTTATATCGCAAAGAAATTACTCGTAGTAACGCTGTTCTTCATCGGTGCCGGACTATCAATCGGTATGATTAAGAAAGTTGGCTTTAAGCCCCTTTTGCTGGCCATCTTGCTCTGGATTATCATCGGCGTAAGCAGCTTCTTAGTAGTGATGAGTACTATCTCATAAAGTACTATCTCATAAGCCAAAAATGCAAGCACATCGTTGGTCTCTCTCTGACGTTCCAATGCTGATTCCGGCAATGGGGTTAGCTGTTGGAATTCTCCTGCCGGTTCTCATGGCAGGAGTGGTCTCGATGTGGCTTTGGCTGATTTTGGCTATCGTATTCGCCTTAGCGGGGGTGCTGGTTCAGCGCCCTCGCTATGCTTTTTTTGCTGCCTGTTGTTGTATCGGGGGGGTTGCTTATATCTTGAATATGCCTACAGAAATTCAGCTGGGGCATGTCAGAGATATGCGGGGCAAGGTTGTAAAGGTTTACGATTACGGCACAGTTCAACGTCCGATAGTACGGACGGCAAGCGGAGCCCGCATCGCTGTGATGGTTTATGACTATCCTTATCAGATCGAGCAGGGTGACTCTGTAAGGTTTTCTGGGGTGTTGCTCCCGGCTGTCGAAAAGCCTACCGTTCCGGATGAATTGACCGGCGAGAAGTTCGCCCGTAATAATAGATTGTCGGCAACCTGTATGCCCGATGATGGAACTTTTCAGATTACCGCTGAGTCAAATGGTATTGATCGGCGACTGATCATTCTGCGCGAATATCTTGTCGAAAAGATTGTCGATAGTGGTGTGTCAACTGAATCAGCCACCTTCCTATCAGCAATTTTACTGGGCAATGATCAGGTCGATACGGATATTCGCGAAGAATTTAGTCGTGCCGGATTGTCGCATATCTTGGCGCTGAGCGGTACGCATGTGTCGGTAATTGCGCTGATGATCGCTTTTCTACTGTTTCCGGTTGAACTTGCCGGACGTCAGCGAATGAGAATGATGTTGACACTGATAGTCTTATGGGGCTACGCGCTGCTGACCGGAATGTCGCCATCGGTGGTGCGAGCCGTTGTAATGGCGTCGATGCTATTGCTGTCAAATGTGTTGCAACGCCAATCAAATGCGTTTAATGCATTATGTTGCGCCGCCGTTTTGATATTGCTGTTCGACCCGATGGCATTGCTGTTGCCCGGTTTCCAACTTTCGTTTTTAGCTGTAGCCGGTCTGCTGATGTTTTTGCCGATAGTGAAAGAGTGGGTGGTAAATCATGGGTGGAACCGTCGCCGAGGGGTTATGACGCTTGTCACTGCTTTTTCCCTCCCCATAATTGCCGTGATTGCCACATCCCCCTTGTCGGCATATTATTTTCATCGCTTTCCGGTTTGGTTTCTTGTAGCGAATTTGCCGGTGGCATTACTGTTGCCGATTCTGCTCTGCAGCGGAGTATTGCTGCTATTGCTATCGGTGGTGGGGATAAAAGCCGCTTGGTTAGTCTACATAATTGATCATATTTATACCTGGATTCAGTCGATAGCCGAAATTACGGCTTCGTTACCCGGAAATGCCGGAGATGGAAATTTGTATTTTTCATCCTGGATATTGATACCATTTTATCTTGGATTGTTGCTGCTGTGGCTGGCGTGGAATAATCGCCGAAAATTATATGTTGCTTTGGGGGGATTGAGCATCTTGTTTGCGATAGCACTCATTCCGGCAACATCGCCTGACTATCCGCAATCGGAGTGCTTCCCATTTCGTGATCGCAAAGCCGTTACCTACGTAGTCAGGTTCGGAAAGGATGTTTATCTCGTTACTGATATCGCTAAAAAGCACTATCCTGAGCTGTTGGAGAGGGGAGAAACGCGTCTGCGCGACTATTTAGGTAAGCGCCATGCTTCAATTGTAGGCATAACCACTGATTATCTTCATCTTCAAAGTGTCGATATCTCCGGGGATGTGTGGCTGCTTGATGGCGCTCGCTATTTTATACTGCGTAGCAATGCTCCGCAGTGGACGGCTACGCCGCAGGCAGGGGATGTTATAATCGTATCGTTGGGATACCGTGGTGATATCGAAGATGTCATTGCTCGTTATCCAGGTTGCCGGATTACACTATCACCAACGCTGCCTCCGCAGCGCTATCGTCGCTATTCCTGTTCTCTGGCTCACCATCGCTAATGGCACGCGATATCTGTAGGCGTCAGCAACTATTATCTTATTGTGGTGGATAGGGAAAAGAGATTTAGCACCCTGTCATCGGTTTGTTGCGGAATGGGGTTGAGGGGAGTGGTAGGGTTTAAAACAAAAAAATTGATTGTCTCCCGACAACCAATCTTAGTTAACCTTAAATCTAATA
>CAZKYD010000047.1:0-16942 GCA_964556875.1 uncultured Alistipes sp. | reverse complement strand
GAGGTATAATCCGGGCATACTACCATTTCAATCTACAAAATTAGCAAAATCTAAATTAATTACTGATTTTTTTTTGAAAAATTTCAACTAATATGATTTTGTTGGGGCCGAGTTTACCATTGAATTTACTATCTTTGCAAAAAATATAGGGGTCAACCCCTCGCTGAAACTGTTATAAAAGCTAAAATCCGACTTATGTATATCGCATCGCAAAAACGCAAGGAGAATATTGCCGAGTATATCCTTTATATGTGGCAGATTGAAGATCTTATCAGAGCTAATGATTGCGACATTGATAAAATCCGCCAGACGGTCATTGATCGTTTCGGCTTGGATGAGGCTCGCCATAAGGAGATGGGACAATGGTATGAGTCGTTAATCGACATGATGCGTCGTGAGGGGGTTACAGCAAAGGGGCATCTCCACATTAATAATAATGTGTTGAATCAGCTGGTGCAGCTCCACCAAAAGTTGCTGGTCGATCCGGCATTCCCTGAATATGCTGCTGAATTTTATCGCACACTGCCTTATATCGTTGAATTGCGGTCGAAGGCCGGCGATTCAAAGGTTGGGGAGATTGAAACTTGTTTTACCGCGCTTTATGGCATGCTGATGATGCGTCTGCAGAGAAAAGAAATCGGCAAGGATACGCTTGAGGCTATCGCTCAGATTTCGCGTTTTGTGGCGCTGCTGTCAAAGGATTTCCATCTCGATGAGGAGGATAAGCTCTTTAAACATCCCGATGATGAAACTGTGCCCGGCTTATCGAAGTAAGCCCAACGACATAGATTACTCATAAAAAAACGTCAGTCGCGACTGACGTTTTTTTTATGCTGTAAATTAAATGTCAAAATCTTTGAGAGGTAGCTCTCCTAGAGAAATATTAAATCTCGGAGAGGAAGCTCTCAGGAGAACGGATTAAATCTCGGAGAGGGCGCGTGCAAGCTGGTCGGGGCATGAGGTCGGTTTGCCGTTGCAGCTAATTCCTTTTAGGCGTGAAATTACGTCTTCAACTTTCATCCCTTCAACAAGGCGTCCAATCCCTTGGAGGTTGCCGTTGCAGCCGCCGGTGAAGCGTACGTTCTTCACGCATCCGTTTTCTACATCGAAATCAATCAGGCGAGAGCAGGTGCCTTGTGTGCAATATTGATATTTCATTTGGTGTTCGTTTCTGTTATGGGTTACTAATTTTCGCTTTGGAATGTTGTGGGTGACATTCCGGTAAGATTTTTGAAGTATTTGCCGAACGACGACTGGTTAGAGAAGTTCAGCTCGTAGGCAATCTGCTGCACGTTCTTGCCTGAGTAGCGGAGCTGATTTTTCGCTTCTTGAATTACGTATTGGTCAATCCAATCGCCGGCCGATTTGCCGGTGGCTTCTTTGATTACCAGCGACAGATATTTCGGAGAGATGAACATCTTTTCGGCGTAGAAGCTGATGGAGCGTTCGGCGCGGTGGTAGTCGCGAACTAAGCGCAGGAATTTCTGGGCATAGGTTAATTTGCGCGACTGGGGGTAGCGCGAATCATCGGGGAAGACGGCATCTTCGGCGAAGGCCATTAACTGGTAGCCGGCTGCCGACATCAGGGCTCGAGCGATGTAGCGGTTATAGTTGTTCTGCTCGGTAGCGTTAATGTGGAGTAGGTCGAAATAGCGTAATAGCAGGCTAACTTTTTCCTGGTTGAGGGGGAGGACATGGTTGCCTGAGGTGAATAGCGTTGGGTTGATGGCGTTGAGGTCGATGTTGATATCGTGGATAAAGCGGTTGGAGAGGAATAGTAGATATCCTTCGAGCTCTTCGCCGTGCCATTCGATAGGTTTGAATACGGTTTCGGGGTGGATAAACATTAATGAATTTGGGGCAACTTTCACTTCGTTGTCGTTAATCATCATGTTTAGCTCTCCTTTAACGCATAAACACATGGTCATACCGTCGAATCGGCGTGCTACCGGTTCCTCAAACTTTGGGTTTGAGCTGGTCACCTTGGTCAGAATGTAATCTTCACCGAGGTGGGTATAGCTATCTGAAACTTTCTCGAGGACGGAAAGTTGAGAAAATTTGATAGGCGTTTCCTGAAATTTCGGGGTATGTTTCATGATTCTTTCTGTTTTTCGGTGCCGTTGTTATGACGGCGATCTGCGGCGATAAGGATGAAGACGATGATGCCTCCAATAATGAATGTAAGGGTCTGCGCTGCGATAACGGTGTTGCCAAAGGCTGCTCCTGCCGTTATGAATGCTTTGTGGGCAACGGGGTCGACCGAGGCCGAAACTGCTGCCGGGGCGAAGAGCTGCAACCCGAATATCAGAGCTGTTTGATACGGGCCGATACCACCGTTAGAGGGGATACCCATCGAGATGGTGGTCAGCATATAGCAAATGAAGGCTACGATAATTCCGTTGTCGGCCAGCATTTGGCGTGTCATCGGAAAGGCGTAGAAGGCTACATATAATTGAAGGAAATAGCAGCTCCAGAGTATTGCTGTCAGCAGGAGCCATTTCCCTTTCTGGTTCATTGATGCTATTGCCGAGAAGCCTTCCCAAATCCCTTTGAAGAAGTTGCGAATCTTGTCGGCAATGTTGCCTTTGCTATATTTCATAAAGCCCCAGAACGCGGCGACAAAGACTACTAAGCCGATCCATAGCCAGGGGGAGCAGAGCAACGAGGCGATGGCATTATAGGCAGCGGGGTAGGCTTCGATAAACTTTATGAAGGGGCCTGAGGCGAAGATACAAGTTGCGAGGGTAAGTAGCGCTACTACTACCGTGTCGGAAAGGCGGTCTGCAATCATCGAGCCTAAGACGCCTGAGAAGGGGGCTTGCTCGCGGTAGGCGATATAGCCCGAACGCCATACTTCGCCTAAGCGCGGAAATAACACATTAAACGAGTAAGTGCCGAAAATCGAATAGAACAGAATTCGGAATGGGGGCTTGACATCAATGGCGCGTAGCTGGATTCCCCAGCGAGCTGCTCTTACCGAGATAGGGATAATCCCTAATAACAGGTTCAACCCGATAAACCAGAAGTTGCAGTCTTCACGGATAATGCGCATCATTTCGTTGAAATCGATGTCGCGGAAAAGAGCCATACAGAGGCCCACTGAAATCAGCAGTGGCACTCCGAATTTAATCAGGTTGCTAATTAAGCTGCCCGAATGTAAGCTATGTTCGGTATGTGAATTTTCTGTTGTCATTGGTTAATCTTAGGGTTCTTTTTATCGGCGACCGGCAAAAAATTGTTTCATCAGTTCGCTACATTCTTCGGCCAAAACGCCGGCTGTAACCGTTGCTTTCGGATGGAACGGCCCTGACTTGGAGCCGGAGGTCATAACTGCATATCCACGCTTAGGGTCGGAGGCACCATAAACAATGCGCCCAACTTGCGCCCAACCGATGGCGCCGGCACACATTAAGCAGGGCTCAACCGTAACGTAAAGCGTTGCTTCCGGAAGGTATTTCCCACCAAGAGTTTGAGCGGCAGCGGTTAATGCAAGCATTTCGGCGTGGGCGGTAACGTCGGTAAGCTGTTCGGTAAGGTTATGACCGCGCCCGATTATTTGCCCTTTGCAGACAACAACAGCCCCTACCGGGATTTCTCCGGCGTCGAAGGCTTGTCGAGCCTCGGCCAGCGCCGCCATCATAAATCTTTCATCGTCAGTCATCACCTTAGCGAATGTTCTTTTCTTTTCAGGAGCAAAGTTACAAAATAAGTTAGTAATAAAATGAAGTTTTCGGAGAAGATACTTGGCGGGTTTGCAGATTTTAAGTAATTTTGGCTCATAATTGCCTTACATTTTCCAATGCAATGAAAAAGAAATTAGCTATCTACAAGAATGACCCATGGCTTGAACCATATGCTCCGGCCATTGACGGACGTCATCAAGACGCCATCAAGAAGGAAGCTGAGCTGACCCAGGCGTGTGGTAATCTTAATGATTTTGCAAATGCCCATAAATATTTCGGCCTGCATAAGGAGAGTCCGCGTGGCGGATGGGTGTTCCGTGAATGGGCTCCTAACGCAACTGCGATCTCGCTTGTCGGCGACTTCTCAAACTGGGAAGAGCGCCCCGAATATGGCCTGAAAGCGCTCGAAAATGGCGTTTGGGAACTAAAACTGCCGGCAAAGGCGCTCCAACATGGACAGCTCTATAAGATGCGTGTTCATTGGAACGGCGGCCAGGGGGATAGAATCCCGGCTTATGCTACAAGAGTGGTGCAAGATGACCAGACAAAGATTTTCTCTGCGCAGGTTTGGGCTCCGGCCACGTATCAGTGGAAAGTAACGGATTTTACACCCGACACTCGCCCGCTGCTGATCTACGAATGTCATATCGGCATGGCTCAGCAGGAAGAGAAAGTCGGCACATACGTTGAGTTCCGTGATAAAATTCTCCCCCGTATTTCAGCCGATGGTTATAACGCTATCCAGGTGATGGCTATTCAGGAGCATCCCTATTACGGCTCGTTCGGCTATCACGTGTCATCTTTCTTTGCGCCGTCGTCGCGATTCGGCACGCCCGAAGAGCTTAAAAGCTTGATTGATAGAGCTCACGAACTGGGAATCGCCGTAATTATGGATATCGTTCATTCTCATGCTGTTAAGAATGAGAACGAAGGACTTGGCCGCTTGGATGGCACCCGCTCGCTATATTTCTATCCCGATCAGCGCGGCGAACATCCGGCATGGGATTCGCTCTGCTTCGACTATGGCAAAGACGAAGTGCTCCATTTCTTGCTATCCAACTGTAAATACTGGTTGGAGGAGTTCCGCTTTGACGGCTTCCGCTTCGATGGCGTCACTTCGATGCTCTATTATGATCATGGTTTAGGTAAGGCCTTCGGCTCGTATGGCGACTATTATGATGGCGGCCAGGACACCAATGCTATTACATATCTTACCCTTGCAAACAAACTTATCCATGCCGTAAATCCCCATGCAATCACCATTGCTGAGGAGATGAGCGGTATGCCAGGCCTGGCCATTAAGTTTAAGGATGGGGGCATCGGTTTCGATTATCGCATGGCGATGGGTATCCCCGACTATTGGATTAAGACCCTGAAGGAAAAGAAAGATGAGGATTGGCATCCTACATCAATCTTTTGGGAACTGACCAATCGTCGCGAAGAAGAAAAAACGATATCTTATGTTGAAAGCCACGACCAGGCGCTCGTTGGGGATAAGACGGTGATTTTCCGCCTAATCGACAAGGAAATGTACTGGCACATGATGGTTGGCGACGAAAATATGATGGTAACCCGCGGCGTTGCGCTGCATAAGATGATTCGCTTGGTGACGCTTGCAACTATCAATGGTGGTTATCTCAACTTCATGGGCAATGAATTCGGTCATCCCGAATGGATCGACTTCCCGCGCGAAGGAAATGGCTGGAGCCATAAGTATGCTCGTCGTCAGTGGGACCTCGTAGATCGCCAAGACCTGCAATATAAGTTCCTCAACGCCTTCGACAACGCTATGATCGAGCTCGTTTCGGGCGTTAATAACTTCCAACAGCTTCCTATTGAGAAGCTTTGGGAAAAAGATGATGACCAAATTTTGGCATTTCGCCGAGGAAACCTTATCTTTGTATTCAATTTCTCACCTGACAAGTCATTTAACGGCTACGGCATTCTCGCTCCGGCCGGTAAATATAAGGTGGTATTATCTACCGATTCCCCTAATTTCGGTGGTTTCGGTAATATTGATGAAAAGGTAGAACACCTTACCATCAATGATCCTCTCTATCAGCCTATCGGCAAAGAATGGCTGAAACTTTATCTTCCGGCACGTTCGGCGCAAGTGCTCCGTATGGTACGCACTCCGCGCAAGAAATAACTCCAAAGAAAACCGCAGGGCGACCCGAGCGGGCAGCTCTGCGGTTTTTACATTCTAACCAAATTCCAAATAGGACCTTCCCATAGCGATGGGCAGGGATATCCAAACTTTATTTTAATGAATAAATTATTACGTTACGCATTAGCGTGTGTTACATCGGTAGCATCCTTCGGGATGTCGGCTTCGGATGTGGCGCATGTTATGTATGGTGTTCGTGTGTATGACACCGAACATGGCGAAACACACTCGTTGGTGTCTGTATCGCTCGACAACCTATCAACAGTCAACGAGGTTTATACCTTTAACGACTTTTTGGTATTAGCTGCCGCTTGTGATGGTGAGCATTACTATATGCTGACATCCTTGGATGGCATTGTTCCCTACAACCTCTATTCGTATGACCTGGCAACTAAGAAGCTTACATCCATCGCCTCGTATGAAGCGCTTTCTGATGCTGAAGCTGCTCTGATGCCGACCTCTATGACTTGGGACCCGACCACAAAGAAACTTTACACCATGGCGTTCAACATCGCCGGTGCGGAAGTTGATGGAGACGATATTGATGCTCCGTTCGGTCTGTTCTCAATTGATCCCACAACCGGTCGTTCTACCGAAATCGGTTATGAAGAAACAGCCTCAATTATTTCACTGGCGGCCGACAGCTATGGTCAGCTCTACGGTATTGACGACAGCGGTAACCTTTGGGAAATCAGCAAGCGTAATGGTCGCTTGGGCGAAATTATGTATGAAAATTACGAGGAGCCCAGCGCAAAGCAGGATGCTGCTTTCGATCTTGAAACCGGTGTGCTTTACTGGAACTTCTTCAACGCTGACTACTCTCACGTTGCCACTTTCACTTTCGGCGAAGAATCGGTTGACTTCGATATTAAGGACGACCTTCCTAACCATACCGAACTTATCGGCTTATGGATTGACACTAACCCCAACAATCCTGCCGCCCCTGCAGTGGTAACTGATCTTACCGTAACACCTGCTGCGAACGGCGTTGCTAATGCAACCTTGGCATGGGTTAACCCGACCAAAACCGTTGGCGGTTCTACTCTCTCGAGCAATGTCGACGTAACTATCTATCGCGATGATGCGGCTATAAAGACTCTTACAGGCTTGGCTGCCGGAGCATCTGCGTCATATATCGACGAGAACGTTGCTGCCGGAATGCACACCTATAAGGTTGTCGCTTCAAACGAAGTTGGTACCGGTGATGCAGTGATTGCTGATGCCGTTTATATCGGTGTTGACACTCCGGGCATGGTTACCAACCTGACAGCTACAAAGAGCGCAAGCAATAAGGTAGCTCTTTCATGGTCAGCTCCTACAACCGGTGCGCATAACGGCTGGTTTGATAATTCCGCTTTGACCTACACCGTTGTTCGTGTAAACGACAACACAGTGATTGCTCAGTCTACTTCGGCGCTTCAGGTCTCTGACGAAGTTACCGGTGACGCTGCTGCTTACACCTATACCGTTACCGCTGCTTCAGCAGCCGGAGCCGGTGCTACAACAACCTCTCAGAAGGTAGTGCTTGGCGCCGCTCTTTCGGTTCCTTATTCTTGCGACTTCTCAGATAGCGCAGCTAACGACCTCTGGACCATACTCGATGGTGACAATGACGGTTGGAAATGGGAGCCCGGCAGCTATAACAATGGCTTGCACTATATGAAGTATTATCCTGCTGACATTCTTGACCCGAATGTGGCTGCAAACGATTGGGCATTCTCTGCACCGATTGAATTGAAGAAGGGTGAAAACTATCATATCTCCTACGATCTTTGGGGCTTTGGCGAACTTTTCCCCATTGATTATACAGTAGCTCTCGGTAAGGAAGCAACAGTTAGTGCCATGACCGATGAATTAGAGCATTGCGAATGGGCATCGCTTCAGACCGCTCCCGAAAAGTCGACCGATTTTATCATCTCGGTTGAAGAAGACGGCACTTACTATCTCGGCTTTGGCGCGAAGAGCTTGTCGTTCCTCTATTTCTCAAATGTGCTGGTTGAATCAGTAGCTGATATCGACCTTACAGTTACCGGTATCAATGGCTCGGCAAGTGCAATTGTTGGCGAAACCGCTAAATTTGAAGTATCAGTTCGCAACGTAGGCGCTCAAGCGGTTGAATCTTACTCAGTATCGCTGCAAGACGCTCAGGGCAACCTTCTTGGTAATACAAACGTGCCTCTGTCGCTGTCGCCGATGCAGTCGGCAACCATCGTTGTTCGTTGGACTCCGACCGAAACCGGTACATACGCTGTGACACCTTACATCTATGTTGATGGTGATAAGGTTTCTGAAAATAACAGTTGCGAACCGCTGATGGTAACAGCGCTGAATTCAGGCTTGACATGGTATGAACATCATACCGGCTCACCTTACGAGATGTTGTCGCCGTTTGCTCTGCGCTCTACCTATGCCGCTGCTCAGACTCTCTATCTCGATGATGAAGTTGGCGCTGATAAGGGCAAAATTTATGGTCTGAAATATTACTACAACTATTCAGGCTACGGCGATCTCGAAGACTTCGTGTTCAACGCTAAGGTTTGGATGGGCAATGCCGACTATGAAACAAATGCCGATGTGGACTATGAGATGATGGACCTCGACGAAATGACTAAGGTTTACGAGGGCACCGTTACTCTTACCGCCGGTGATAATGAGCTGTCGCTCCTCTTCGATGAGCCTTTCGAATATGATGGTGATAATCTGGTAATCCGCACAGAGAACACTTCAGAGAAGACTACATACAACGTTAGCTGGTATAGCACCTACACATCGGATTACGAATCTACCGACCGCTCGTTTGTCTATAGCTACGGCGAAATGATCAGCTGGAACTCTATTCCTGATGCATCATTCTTATCTGCCGGCAACAATTCTTCGGTTCAGGAAATCGCTTCTGACCTGAATGGCGTTGACCTGAAGTACGACGCAGCAACCCGCTCGCTGACTATCTCCGGCGACTATCGCTTTGCAGCGGTTTACACCGTTGGCGGCGTAAACTGTGGCCGTTATGCCGGTGTTCAGACTATCGACTTGAGCGCACTCTCAACCGGTATCTATATCCTCCAGGTTGTAGATAACAACGGCGCGTCATCTACTCTCAAGCTTGCTCTCTAAAGCATATATAAGCTTGTACTTGAAAGCCTAAATCTCATAATAGGGCTTTCTAAATAACATAATCGGGCTAAGCACCATCTCCATTGGTCGCTTAGCCCGATTCTTTTTTCGGTCTTATGTGTATAGGTCTGGAAAAATCCGTAATTTTGTGAATGAAACTTGCTATGTAAAAGTAAATATTACAACTGAATGATTATGGAAAAAGGAGAGAAGAATAGCGCAACTACGAAAAAGCTTTTTGAAGGGAGCGAAGCTGATCTGAAAGAGCTGTTGGATAGAGAGGCGCAGAGGTTTAATCAACCGGAGTTTATTGATGCTGACCCGGTGCAGTTCCCTCGCCGTTTTTCGAAGTTGCAGGATATTGAAATCGTAGCACTGTTGGCGTCGACTGTTGCCTGGGGCAATCGCAAGATGATTTGCAACAATATTAATAAGATGTTGGGGTTGATGGATTGGAGTCCGGCGGCATATTTGCTCGACAAGGGGTATGAGGAGCTGCCTGATATGAATATCCATCGCACATTCTTTGCTCGCGATTTGCGTGCATTCCTGCGTGGTTTATATCCGATTTATGCTAAGTATGGCTCGCTGCAGGAGTTTGCAAGAACGCAAAATATCGGTGCGTCGGAGTTCCCATCGTGGAGCTTGGCCGAGGCGATGAACCATGTGCTTGCCGAGGCTAATGCCGGTAGGGCAGAGGTAAATCTGTCGCGTTGCTTGCCTCAGAATTTGAAATCTACGGCGTTGAAACGATTGAATATGGCGTTGCGATGGTTGGTGCGCAATGATGGTATTGTGGATATGGGGGTGTGGGATGTAATTCGTCCGTCGCAATTGTTTATCCCCTTGGATGTGCATGTCGGGGATGTGGCTCGCGAGTTTGGCTTGCTAACCAGAAACGCAAATGACCGCCGCTCGGTTGAGGAGCTGACGGCCACTTTACGTCGATTTAATCCGGAGGATCCGGTGCTGTATGATTATGCGTTATTCTCGTTGGGTTTACCTTCGAATCGACTTACTTCTGAAGCAAATCTGCTCGGATAATAGTTGAGGATGTCTTTGCGGCGGAAGCTACATGCTCGATGAGCTCTGCAGGTGCTGCGACGGTGTCGCCCACTAATTGGCCGTTGAGGTCGTAAGCAAATTTCAGCGAATTGCTGCTGAAGGCGGAAATGCCCAATCCGCAGAAAACGTCAGGGTTACCATTAAGCCCCATTAGGTCGATAATAGTAGAATATACATCGACTTGCCCCATTACTTCTGTTCGTTGTCCGATGATGGGGGAGTTCAATACAATCATCGGCACGAAGGAGTCGGCATCAACTAAGTCGGCAAGCTGCTTGTCGGCGTTGCGGATCGGGTCGCGCCAGGTGGCTAATGCTTCGTGGTCACCGACGATTACGATCATCGTTTTATCGCTATCCTGACGTGAGCGGAGATAGTCGATAAATTCACCGAGCGCACTGTCGGTATAGTTTATTGCGGTGATATAGTCGGATAATGGCTCGGGATATGAGCCGTTCAGCTTGATTTTTCGATGCTCCTCGGGGATGGTGAAGGGGAAATGACTGGAATAAGTGATAACTTCGACAAGAGCTTTTTCTCCCGTTGGCCAGATATGGCAATCTTTCATTTTGTCGGCAACTTGGCGCAGGAAACTGCCGTCAGAGGGATTGCGTGGATGGCCAAACGATTCGCTCGCATCCCAAAAGTCTCGGAAATGGGCCTCGTCGATTTCAAATGGCATCACCATTGCGCCTTGGTTCCAGGTTGTGGCACGGTCGCCGCTCAGCAGGTAGCTTTTCATGCCGCGAGTCTGCTTCAGGGCTTGTGCTAGATGGGGGTAAGTGCGATCGGGAAATCGCATAGAGTAGACATAGTCGGCCATAGGCATTAGTCCGGTAGTCATTAGCAGTTGACCGTCGATACTTCTGCCCGGACCTACCTGTGATAGCACTCGTTGAGCTATCCATGTAGAGGCTGTGTCGCTTAGGAATCTGTTGAGATTTGGTGTGATTTCTTTTCCTTCAATTTTTTTGCCGATAGGCCATGACTCGAGTGATTCTACAAGAATCATTACTAAGTTGTCGGGCTGATAACGACGCTGATATATAGTGTCGGCAGCAACGGCTTTATGATACTTTTTTGCATCCTTCAGCCATTGGCGTGCATCCGTAATTTCTTCTTTGCTGATAGGCTTATTGCTCTCTAAAAGATCGGCAACGATGCTGACCGGGAGGGTGTAGGCTACCGGCGGAGTCGCTCTATAATAACATTCGGCTTTTAACTTTTCGATATGCGTAAATACACCGTCATAGCAAACGGCGCAGACTACACACGATATTATTCCGGCAATAAGGCTCAGACGGTATGGGCGCCAGCGATTCAGCTTTGTGTCGAATCGGTAGCCGAATAGGGTTAGCAGAGTGATTACCGGAAATGCTATATCTCCCCAACGTAATGAATGACGAATAGCATCGCCAAACTCCACTACATTCCCGGCTAATAGGTAGCTGGCAGGAGGGATGGGGCCAAAATAGGTGCGGCAATACATTAGGTTGGCAACGGCCAGCAGGTCGGCAATAATCATAACTATTGCCAACGGCCAACGGCTGCGGCTTATCATTGCCGGCAGTGCCATTAAAAGGGCGAGGGTCGCACCGAAAAAGTAGGTGGAAACGATGCCCAACCCGCGAAACGAGGTGGCCATGCTCCAGAGAAGATCAAAAGCAAGGATGGTAGCAAAACATCCTGCCCATGCAATTAGTAAGCGATGACTCCGGAACCCTCGCTTAGAGTGCTCCCGGAGTCGAAAATTTGTGGATGAATACATTTATTTTAAACGCAGGTATGTATGGCCGAAGCGTTCAGCCGCCGCTCTGTCGAGCTCTTCGCGGAACGCCGGATCGGCTATTGAGATGAGCAACTTTGCGCGTTCGGCAACAGAGCGACCGCGAAGGTCAACAGCTCCATATTCCGTCACTACATAATTGCTTTGGAAGCGAGTGGTTACGACTCCTGCCCCCGGAGTTAGCACGGGCTTAATCTTAGAGATGCCCTTTGTGGAGGCTGTCATTGCGAGGAATGAGAGCCCTCCTTCGCTGCGGGCAGCGCCATAAACGAAGTCGTGTTGTCCACCAACGCCGGAGAAGAGTCTTGTGCCAATTGAGTCGGCGCAAATCTGTCCGGTAAGGTCGATTTCCAAGCAGGAATTAATCGACATTACTTTCGGGTTTTGGGCGATGATGAAGGGGTCGTTTGTCCAGGCAACATCTTTGAAAATCATATCCTGATTGTAATCCATCAGGTCGTAGAGCCGACGAGAACCCAGCGCAAGGCAGGCTACGGATTTCCCGGGATAGATTTTCTTCAGGGAGTTGTCGATTACTCCTTTTTCAATCAGCGGTAACACACCGTCGGTCATGGCTTCGGTGTGCAGTCCGAGATGCTTGTGGTCGCCAAGGGCTCGAATTACGGCATTAGGAATTCCTCCGACACCAATCTGCAACGTGGCGCCATCCGGAATAATTTCCGCGATAGCATTACCGATAGCGATATCTTTCTCGCTGGGGGTAGCGGTTGGCACTTCTACCAATGGATCGTCAACTTCAACCGCGGCATCAATCTTGGAGACATGAATTACCGGGTCGCCATACGAGAAGGGAACGTGGGGATTGATCTGAGCTAAAACGATACGCGCACATTCGGTTGCCGAAGTGGCCAGGTCGGCAGATACGCCGTAACTGACATATCCCTCAGCGTTGGGCTTGGAGCAGTTGAGTAAAACTACATCAACGGGCCAGGTGCCGTCGCGGAATAGCCCCGGCACTTCCCCGAGGAAGCGAGGTGTGGTTGTGCCGTATCCTTCGTTAATCCATCGGCGCACGTTGTTAGAGATGAAGCAGGTGTTTACAAGGAATGAATCTTTAAATTCGGGCTTGCAATAAGGGGCCTCATGCGCTGCAACTGAGAATCCGGAATAGAGCGTAACATCGCGCAACTCATGGCCGCGACGAGTCATCGCTGCCACGAGCGTTTCCGGAATTGAGGTCGACCCTTGGATATAGACGTGGTCGCCACTCTTTATCAGTTTTACGGCTTCATCGGCCGTGGTTAGTTTTAAGCTCATACTTTCTATTTAACGTGTGTGGTCATGATTAAATTGCGCAAGTCTTACGCGGAGTTGCTCGAAAATCTCGGGTGAGTTGAGCAGCGATACGCAGACGCGCACTCCTTCTTGGCGTGAACCGGTTGAGGGAAGTGAAATTGTGGCAATGCCGTAGCGGAGTAGATCGCTTTGCAGCTGGGCTCCTGTCATGCCGGGATACCCCATCGTGAAAAAGAATCCGTCGGAGATGGGCTCATCGCCATCGAGGGCATAAACCAGGTGGAACCCGTTGTCGATGAAATGCTTTTTTGCAATTCCTGCACGGCGGCCATATTCAGCTGTGTCGGCAACAAAGTCGAGGTTGCCGGCTACGGCTTGGCGCAACATAGCGGCGTAGGCATATTGCGCAGAGTGGGCGGTGCCTGAAGATGCGCAATAGAGTACACCGTAGATATAGGCGTCGAGCAATGTTGGCATCTCGTAGAAGTTCTCAAAGAACTCATAGCGGCGGTCGCCAACAGCCGGCGAGATGCAAACCATTGCGATTCGTTGGCCGGCATAGGAGAATATCTTCGATGCGGACACCAGTAGGATGTATCGGTCGGTATAGCGTGCAACAGTCGGGATATATGGCTCTTGATATGGGCGCCCATAACGGCGGCGGAAGTCCATGCCGAGATAGGCATTATCTTCCATGATGATTACATCATGTTTTTCTGCCATCTTGGCGAGGATGCGGAATTCGATATCCGTAAGATTGGTCCAAGCCGGGTTGTTAGGATTACTGTAAATGATAGCAGAGACACGTCCATCAGCAAGGGCTTCTTCCATGCGAGCTTCGAGAGCTTCGCCACGACATTCATATATGTCGATTGAGCGTGCTTCCAATCCGAGCAGCTTCACCTGATTATGCTGGGCAGGGAAACCTGGGTCGAGGAAGAGAATGGTGTCTTTCCCTTTGAGGCGTTGGCCCAGGAGCAGAAAGCATGTGAATGTGCCTTGCATAGAGCCAACGGTGGGCACGATGCATCTGGCGGGCACGTCGATATTGAAAAATGCTTTCAAGAAGTCGCTCCCGGCTTCTTTCAGGGGTTGAATTCCGGCGATGTTGGGATACTGGTTTGCGCAACCGTTGTTCAGCGCTTCACATTCGGCTTTGATGCCAACTTGCGAAGGGGGCAAGCCGGGGTTCCCCATTTCGAGGTGAACAAATTTCTCACCGAGGGGTTCTTGTAGGCGTGTTGCCAGGGCCATAATTTGGCGTATGGTGGCAGATGCGATATTTGGGATATGCATCTGTTTCAGTGTCTCACTGAATATCTCAGGTGATACGGGTGTCATGTTGTGTGTTTGTTATTTGTAAGTCAGCGTTTGGTTATAAGCTCAGGGCTTTCTCTCGCCCGGCAAAGAAGGCTGCAATATTGGTCTCTACCATCTTTTCCCCCTTAGGGGCAAACACGGCTTCGATTCCGGCAGTGATTTTCTCCGGAGTGAGGTCGATATATGGAGAGGCTGCTCCGAGAAGCACCATGTTAGAGGCGCGCAATGTAGCTTTTTCTTTCGCGACGGCTTCCATGTCGAAGGCGGTGACTGCCGGCAGAGATTGCAGCTTGCTGAGCAGCCGCTCCTGATCGGGATAGTTTGGGATGTTGACGAAGGGCACGGTTGATGTTACGATTCGTCCGTTGGGGGCGAGCCAGCCGAAATGGCGGAGCGCTTCCATCGGCTCGAGGGCAACGATCAGATCGGCTTTACCTTGGGGAATAAGGTCGGAGGCGATCGGGTCGGAGCTGAGGCGCAGACACGACATTACGTCGCCGCCACGTTGGCTCATGCCGTGAACTTCGGCTTGTTTTAGGTGGAGATTTTCACGCAGGGCTGCTGCGCCGAGAATTGTGGCGATAGAGAGGATACCTTGACCGCCGACTCCCGCTAAGATTATATCGCATTTCATGATGTTTGGTTTTTAAGTTATGACTGTTTCTGCTTTGCGTGACGGCGTGCAGTCTGGATACATTCTCTGCGAGCCACGATGACTGATAGCCCTTTGTGCTCGAATTCACGCAGGTAGAGGGCTTTCATTTCTTCGAATGTTCGCGGAAGGGAGTCGATAGTGTTGACATGGGCGGGATCTGCTCCAAGTCCGAGGCATATCTGTTCGAGTTTGCCGGTGCCTTGCGAATCCTGGCCACCGGTCATTCCGGTTGTTAGGTTGTCGGAGATGATTACCGTGATAGGAGAGTCTTCGTTGATGGCGTCGAGCAAGCCGGTCATTCCGGAGTGGGTAAAGGTGGAGTCACCGATGATGGCAACTGCCGGATGCTGTCCGGCGTCGGCTGCACCTTTTGCCATTGTTATTGAGGCGCCCATATCGAGGCAGGTGTCGATAGCGTTGAAGGGGGATAGCCAACCGAGAGTGTAGCAACCGATGTCGCCAAATACTTTCGGATTCTCATAGTTTTCGAGGGCGGCATTCAGAGCGGCGTAAACGTCGCGGTGGCCACACCCTTGACAGAGGGCCGGCGGACGAGCTACTACCAGCTCTTTGAACTCTTGGCGTAGGGCGTCGAGGTTATTAGTAGGGGCGGCTACGGATTTGAGCGACGGCACGGCTTGTTCTAATGCAACTCTTACGGAGTCGGGCGTCAATTCGCCGGTGCGAGGTAGATAGCCATCGAATTTGCCGATTACCGGTTTTGCGGTCGTGTTGAGTAAGCCGCGAATCTGTTCTTCGATTACGGGCTGTCCTTCTTCAACAACCATTACGCGGTCAACGTTGGTGAACAGCTCGCGAATGAGCGGTGTTGGCAGCGGGTATTGTGAAATTTTCAGTACGGGGAACGGGCATCCGTTGGGGAAACATTCCATCACATAGTTGAATGCTATGCCTGATGCTATAATGCCAAGAGAGCTGTCGCTTCCCGGAAGGAGCCGGTTGAATGGGGAGGTGGCAGATTCGTCAACCATTGTGGCTTGCTGGGCTACCAATTGATCGTTGCGCATACGAGCGTTTACCGGCATCAGTACCCATTGACGTGGATTTTCGGGATAGCTCTTGGAATTTTCGGTAGTGGCTTCGGCGTCGACCGTAACTTCAGCACGAGAATGGCTAAGACGGGTAACGAGGCGCACCATTACGGGAATTTTTAACCTTTCGGATAGGCGGAATCCATAGTCGGCCATATCGTAGGCTTCCTGCTGAGTTGATGGTTCGAGGCAAGGCGTCATAGCGAAGCGAGCATAGAAACGTGAGTCTTGCTCGTTCTGCGAGGAGTGCATTGACGGGTCGTCGGCAGCGATTACCAACATACCTCCGTTTGCCCCTGTCATAGCGGAGTTTACAAAAGCGTCGGCAGCAACGTTCAGCCCAACGTGTTTCATCGAGACTATAGAGCGTTTGCCGCAAAAACTCATGCCAAGTGCTTCTTCAACTGCAGTTTTTTCGTTTGAAGACCAATGTGAATGGAGTCCGCGTTGGCGGGCTACAGGATTTGACTGAATAAATTCAAGAATTTCAGTAGATGGAGTGCCGGGGTAGGCGTATGCCCCCGAAAGACCGGCGTTAATTGCTCCTAATGCCAAGGCTTCATCGCCTAAAAGGAGTTTTTTGAGTTTTTCAGAACCGTTGTCGGTCGGTTGATGCGCGTTCATGGTGTAATAAATTTAGAGCGTCGGAGAATTAAACTCCCGACGCTACAAATTTACTTAAATTTTAAGAGCATTCCGAAAAAACGCTTATGTTCTACAACATAATTCGTCTTTTTATGCCGCAAAAACACCGATCAAATTACCGCAAAAACACCGATTGAAATGCCACAAAAACACCGATCGAAATGCCACAAAAACACCGATTCGCTTTGTAAAATCAAA
>CAZKYD010000046.1:0-17113 GCA_964556875.1 uncultured Alistipes sp. | reverse complement strand
CAACGACCCCCTGATTAACAGTCAGGTGCTCTAACCAACTGAGCTACTGAAGCTTATTTTGCAACCGATATCCTTCGTTTCCTTTAGATATCGTCATCTTTAATCTTGCGATTTCCGATGTTTTAACCGCCCCTCCGGGCTTTTGCGTTGCAAAATTACACTAATTATTTCATTCACGCAAAATTTTTCGAACTTTTTTTATCGTCTGCTCGAAAAAATGCTGAAAATACGTTTCCTATTTAGCGGAAACGGCGATTTTACGAAGCGTCAGGCGGTCGATGAGTGCATGATTCGTTGAGAAATTCATGTTTTCATCTACCGGCAGGTAGCTTACGCTTACCACATGTCGACCGGCGGTAAGATAAACTTGCAGATTATTGGTGAAGCCCCAATCGTTCCAGTTGCCAACGCCTCGCTGTGGCATTACGATTGTGCCGAGCTGCTGTTTGTCGACAGAGATGGTGCGGATGGCGCATTTGTTTTCAGTATTAACCGGGCCGTTGCCGTTGGCGTAGCGGAAGTTCAGCGAGTAGAGTCCGGCTTCTTTTACGTCGATGCTGATATTGATGGGGGCAGTGGTGTGGTCAACTTCTGCAAATCCGTTGCCGCGATAGCCGTGAATTACCGAGGCGGGAAGATTGCAAGCTTCCGGGGAGCTTATCTTGGTGGTCTCAACCGGCATCTCGTAGGTGTATTCTGTATGATTCCAACGGGGCTCGGAGGCGAACGACTGGATGCCGTTCTTGTCTACACCGATTACCTGATATTCGCCGGCAATTGTGGCGTTATAGCTGGTCTCGTTAGTGGTGGCTATCTGTTTGCCGTCGCGCAATACGATGTAATGGTCGATATATTCGATAGGCTGCCACTGGAATAGATTCAGCGTTGGCGACCCTTCGCGACCCGACGAGAGGGCGTTGTCGTGGGTGAACCATGCGATCGGAGTCAGCGGTGCTTTTGCGTTGGCGGTTTCGTTTACTTTGTTCAGCAATGGCGTGTTATTGTCCATCACGATGCGGATATCCTGGTCCCCTTGCAGGTTGGCTGCAACGTAGGGGGTGTGCTCATTGCCGTTGATGTAGAATTTCGCGATGCGGCTGCCGTAACCTTCAACGGTGATGTTTAGCGTCATGTTGCGATAGCGCAATCCGGTCAGGGTGCGAACGTCGTTCAGTTCTTTCGGAATAAAGGGCGCGAAGCTGATACCATCTACTTCGGGGGTAACGCCGAATAGCATCTTGATGGTAATAGCCAGGTTGCCCGACAGCGACCATAGCATATTCGAGGAGTTGAGCTCGGTCGTGATGTCGCCGTTGTCGAGGTTGAAGTTTTCTTTATTGGTGGCGAACAGTGCAGCCGGACGGAACACTGAACCCATCCCTAACAACACACCGCGCGAATTCTCGGCTTTAGCATTTGCCAAGGTCCAATAGGAGGCAACAAACGGCCAGAGGGCGTTGTTATGGTAGGCGGGCATATCGGCAATCTGTGGATAGAAAATTGCCGGACCGTAGGGGGTGACGGGATTCTTCTCGGTGATGATTTTTGCACGTTCGGGCGATGCAACGCCGAAGAGTATCGCTAAGGATTCGCCGAGAGTTTCAGCGCGCGGATTTAATATCAGATTATCGCGGCCGTAAAGATACATGGAGTAGTAGCCCTGGTTGGCCGACCATAATTTATTGTTGATGGCGCTCATCATCGCCTTTGAACGCTCGGCGTAGGTCTTGGCTTCTGAGGAATAACCTAACAGGCGGGCGATTTCAGAGAGCACGTGCCATGCCTGGGCATGAACAACAGTGGTCCCCATCGCTTCGCTGCGATAGATGTCGGCGGTTTGCATCCAGCGAGGATAGCTCTGCTCGCGCCAGTCGATAAACGATGTCTCGCCACGAACCAGCCCGGTTTCGCTGTCGAAGATGGTTGCATAGTCGGTCTCCAACGATTTCTTAATTACGGGATAGATGCGCTGTAGCCACGCTTCATCGCCGGTCGCCTTGTAGATTTCGAAGGCAGCGATACCCCAAATTTCACGGTCGGAACTTACGGGCCATGCACCTCCCGAACCGGTGTCTTGAATGATGGTGCCTTCGGGCGAAATCTTATGCTCCAAGGAGATGCGCGAAACCTCGGGTTGAAGCATCGCCATCGACAGAATTATCGAATAGCTGACATCGCGAGTCCAAACGCCGGGCCATTCTTTGCCGGTACGCAAGGTTGAGTCGGGCTCGATGGCGTTGACCATTTCGTCCAGTCCCATGTTGTAAATGGCGTTGTGGAGCCGGTTCGACGAACGCAGGCGCGGGTATGCCGAAATGTCGTTCTTTAGATGCCACTCTTTTTCGACGGGCATAAAGTAGCCCGGATTGGCCCAATAATTTGAGATAATAGTAGAGTCGTTGGGCGCGAACGCCTTGAACGGCCCCTGTATGATGCTGTCTGAAACCCAGCGATATGCCGGAGTCTCAACGATTACTTTATCGGAAATGATAACGGGCGGGTTTTTCGTATCAGATGTTGCCTTTTTGGCGGATACGCCGAACGGTAGGCCAATCACCAAGGCTGCTGAAAAGGAAAATTTCAGCATTTTCTCCATATTGGCGAAAAATTTGTTCGGCTTATGAATATGTTGCATAAATCTATTAAGGTATGTGTCCAATATTGTTTAAAAATAGGTGTGCTATGCCAATAGCATAATCTTGCAAATGAATTGCAGACTACAAATTTAGCTCAAATTTTTGTAAATAGTTCTATTTCAAAGTGCAAATATTTGGCAACACTATCGAAATTTCCTAATTTTGCAGTTGCGTGATGCCGAAAATCGCGCCTCACATCTTTATCCCTGCTAAATAAGTCCATAAATATGAATATCCTTTCAAGATTCTTCCTCCCGGCGGCTGTAGTCGCTACTTTGGGGGCTGTCTCTTCGCTGAATGCAGATGCCTGCACCAATTTGATTGCTGCTAAGGGCGCTACCGCCGATGGCTCGGTGATGGTTACCTATGCCGCCGATTCTCATAACCTCTATGGCGAGCTGTATCATCAGCCGGCTGCCGATCATCCCAAAGGGGCTATGCGCCAGATTTATGAATGGGACACTAACAAGCATCTCGGTGAAATTCCCGAAGTTGAGCATACCTATTCTACTATCGGCAACATGAACGAACATGGTGTGGTTATCGCTGAAAGCACCTGGGGTGGCCGTGAAGAATTGCTCGGTTCAGGTATTATCGACTACGGTTCGCTGATGTATATCGCTCTGCAGCGTGCTACTACCGCTCGCGAAGCCCTGAAGATTATGACCGACCTTGTGAAGGAATATGGCTATGCCTCGGAAGGGGAGTCGTTCTCGATTGCCGATCCTAATGAAGTTTGGGTTATGGATATGATTGGTAAGGGTAAGACGGATAAGGGCGCTGTTTGGGTTGCTCGCCGTGTGCCCGACGGTTATATCTCCGGCCACGCTAACCATCCCCGTATCCATAAATTCCCCCTCAAGGATAAAACCAAGGAGACTATCTATTCGTCAGACGTCATCAAATTTGCTCGTTCGCAGGGCTATTTCGATGGCAAGGATGAAGATTTCGACTTCTGCAAGGCTTATGCCATTACCGACTTTAGCGCCCTCCGCGGTTGCGAAGCTCGTGTATGGTCTTACTTTAATAAGTTCGCTAAGGGAATGGATAAGTATCTCCCCTGGATTGATAACGCTGAGGGCGAACCGATGCCTATTTGGGTAAAACCCGATGAGCCCTTGACCGCCAATGACCTGAAATGGATGATGCGCGACCACTTCGAAGGCACCCCCTACGACATGACTACCGACATCGGTGCCGGCCCCTTCAAGGTGCCTTATCGTTGGCGCCCCATGGAGTTCGAAGTTGACTCTGTAAAATATGTTCATGAACGCGCTATCGCCACTCAGCAAACCGGTTGGAGTTTCGTAGCTCAGCTGCGTGCCGATCTGCCGAAATATCTTCGCGGTATGCTCTGGTTCGGCACCGACGATGCCAACACTTGCGTTTATCTGCCGGTATTCTGCTCGGTAACGAAAGTGCCCCTGCAGCTCGGTCATGGCGATACAAACACATTCGATCGCAACTCAAACTTCTGGATGAACAATCTCGTTGCTAACCAGGCCTACAACCGTTATAGCCAGATGATTCCCGATATCCGCAAGGTGCAGAGCGCTCTGGAAGATTCTATCACGGTTGATGTCAACAAAGCTATTGTAGAGCTTCCGGAATTCGACGATGAAGACGCCGCTGCTCTGACCAACGACCTGCTGCAGATCTGGGCCCAGAAAGCTACCGACGCTTATCGCGACCTCGCAACCTTCCTTTTCGTGAAATATATGGATGGAAATATTAAGAAGCAGAACCCCGACGGTTCGTTCCAGCGCACTGAAGATGGTATCCCCGCATACCCCACCTTCGGCGGCTACGACGACCCCCGCTACTTCGAAAATATCGCCCGCACAACCGGCGACCATCTGAAAGTTCGCGACGTAAAATTTTAATCTTAACTGACGATTTCTCCGACCTGTTCGGAAATTAACGCCTCACTATGAGAACAACCGACGACCTTTCCGGGCTCTCGCTGCTCGGAAGCAAAGCTACGGAATATCCTACCGATTACGCCCCCGAAATGCTTGAAACTTTCGATAACAAGCATCCCGGCCGTAACTATTTGGTAAGCTTCATCTGCCCGGAATTTACCTCACTCTGCCCGAAAACCGGTCAGCCCGACTTCGCCAAAATCATAATCAACTATATCCCGCGCCAAAAGATGGTGGAGAGTAAGAGCCTGAAACTCTATCTCTTCTCATTCCGCAACCATGGCGATTTCCATGAGGATTGTGTTAACATTATCCTCAACGACCTAAAGGCGTTGATGGATCCGCTGTATATCGAAGTGCTCGGAATCTTTACCCCTCGTGGCGGTATTGCAATCCACCCCTTCGCAAATTATGCCGATCCGACGCTCCCCGAGATGACAGCTTTAGCCTCTTCGCGCCTCGCTGCTTCATTCGACCGCGCTTGCCAAGCCTAAGTTATGCTGATTATTCGTATTTATTATCTAAAAGGTAATAAAAACGGTTTGCATTACGTTACAATTAAGAAACTCCCCGTTGGCGACAACGGAGACTAATTTGACCATTATAATGAATATCAGCATATTTGGACTCGGTTACGTAGGATGCGTCGGTGCCGCCTGTTTTGCCCATATGGGGCATAAAGTTGTCGGTGTTGATGTTTCCGAAAATAAGGTGAACCTTATTAATTCCGGGCGCCCCACAATTATTGAACGCGACATTGAGGAACTCTGCAAAAATGGTTTTGATGCAGGGCTGCTCAGTGCGACTACCGATGTAAATAAGGCGGTGCTTTCTACCGATATCTCCTTCATTGCTGTCGGAACGCCGGGCTCGGGTCATGGTCATCTCGATCTGTCATACATCTACGCTGTAGCCCGCCAGATTGGCGAAGCTTTAGCCCTGAAGGATAGCTTCCACGTTGTTGCTATTCGCAGCACCGTGATGCCCGGCACAAACCAAGCCGTTGCTGCCATTATTGCCAAGGCCTCCGGTAAGACTGCAGGCGAAGATTTCGCCGTTGTCTCCAACCCCGAATTCCTCCGCGAAGGGACTTCGGTTCATGATTTCTTGAATCCTCCATTGACACTGGTCGGCACCGATTCGCCTCGTGCAGCCGCCATGATGGAGGAACTTTATCGCCAACTCCCCGCTGAATATATCTCTACCGACATTCGCGTTGCCGAGATTATGAAGTATGTGAATAATACTTTCCATGCTCTGAAAATCGTGTTTGGCAACGAGATTGGCGCCATCTGCAAGTCGCTCGATATCGATAGCCATAAGGTTATGGATATCTTCTGTCGCGATCGTCAGTTGAATATATCCCCCTATTACTTCAAGCCGGGATTTGCTTACGGAGGCTCATGCCTGCCGAAAGATACAAACGCATTATGTGCGCTGGCTGCCGACAATTATGTCGATGTGCCGGTGATTAACCATATACAAAAAAGTAACGAAATTCATCGCAACCGTGCGTTAGAACTTATCATGGCGCAGGGTAAGCGCAAGGTGGGTATCCTCGGCTTGAGTTTCAAGGCCGGTACCGACGATTTGCGCTGCAGCCCGATTGTCGATGTAGTTGAGTCGCTCCTCGGGAAGGGTTTCCAAGTAGCTATCTACGACCGCAATGTTAAGGTAAGCGCGCTGACCGGGACCAATCTCGACTTCATTATGAGCAAGATTCCGCATCTGCAGCATTTCGTTACCGATAACCTTGACGCCGTTATTAACGATTCTGATGTCCTTGTCATAACCAATAAGGAAAAAGAATTTGCCGATATTCCGCAGCGCTATCCCGGAAAGACCGTTGTCGACCTGGTTAGAATGTGGGATTCGCTCGATTATGATGGTCATTACGAAGGCCTTGCGTGGGCTTCGATTAATTCGAACAGTTCTCAGTCAGCAGAAATCGAGAAGGATTTCTGTAAGTGTCGTTTCTGAATTTATTAGTCTCTCCAAAATTCTCTAATAGACGATTCTGATAAAGTTCAGTAACCGCCAATCATGGGTAAATTAGCTTGGTATTATAATCGTCTGATGGCGATGTCGCCCCGCGAAGTGGCGTGGCGCCTTAGCCAGAAATTCCTGCAATATCGGGAAGAGCATCGTTATGCCCGTCAGTGTTCGGTGCTCGAGCCCCTATATTCCGGAGTCGACGATATGGTGGATGCCGCGTTAACCTACCCTACAGCCTCCCCCTTTGGCTTCGCTGCGATTTTTGCCGAGCGCCCGTCGGTAGCACCTACCGATTTCCCCCACAACGAACATTCCGGACCTACCGCCGTTTGCGATTGCGAGCGGATCAAGCTGTTAGGCCCGTTCCAATATGAATATTACGCCACCGACTGGCATGCAGGGTTCAACACGTCTGAATCCTGGCCGTTAGAGCCCTCTTACGACCTGGAATATAAGCAGTGTGACAATATCGGCGATGCACGTATCAATTGGGAATTGAACCGTCACCGCCAGTTTACGCGCCTTGCCTATGCCTATTCCAAGGCTGACAGCGATGAGGCGGCTATGCGTCTGTTTCAACGTCTTGACTATCTCGTCGGGAACTGGGACGATGCCAACCCCTTCTTGCATGGTATCTCTTGGACATCACCAATGGAAATTGCCCTGAGAGCTATCTCTTGGATGGCAACTGCCAGATTGCTCCTACAAGGTCGTCCCTCAAACGAGGTGAACCGCTTGGTACGCCAACTGCTGACGGGCGTGGCGAACATGACGCTGTATGTTCATGCCCACAAAAGCGGATTCTCCTCAGCCAACAACCATCTGATAGTCGAGGCGTCGGCTGTGTTGTTAGCGGCTTTAATGTTCCATCGCGAGGACTTAGTTGAGGCCTCCATCTCTACGCTCAATCGTGAGCTGAGTTTGCAAGTGACCGCCGATGGCGTGGATAAGGAAAGTTCGCTCCATTATCATGGCTTCGTTTTGGAGGCGTATCTCCTGAGCTGGAGTGCCCTGAAAGCCGCCGGTCGAGATGTACCTGCGGTTTGGCGTGATCGCCTGGCTGGGATGGTAGAATTCGTAAAAGCGAGTCGCGTAGCCGGCGACACCTATTGCGTCTTCGGCGACGACGATGAAGCCCGAATCGTTGATTATGGATTCGGCAACAGCAACTACTACAATTATCTTCTAGCTTTATATAATCTTCTTACCGAAAACTCTGCTCCGGCTGTGATGGCCGAGAAGAGCGTTACATTCCCTGAAGGAGGATACTCGTTCCTCCGTAAAGGGGAATTTTTTGTGGGGGTAGACCATGCTCCGTTAGGGTTCGGCACTATTGCCGCCCATGGCCATTGCGATGCCCTCAGTTTTCAGCTTTTTGTCGCAGGCGAGCCGGTGTTTATCGACTCTGCAACCTACCATTATCACATCGATATGGAGGAGCGTAATCGCCTGCGTACTACGGCTGCGCATAATACCGTGACCATTAATGGCGAAGAACAGTCGCAGATGCTCGGCGCCTTCCTTTGGGGAAAGAAGGCCGCCTGCGAACTGTTAGATTTTTCGCCTCAGTCGGTTACTGCGTCGGTGGTTGGTATGTCGGGGGTTACGCATACGCGTAGTATTCGCCTGGATGAGACGCTTGAAATTGCCGATCAGTTCGACTTGCCCTGTGAATGGGTGGCTCATTTCATCCTTTCTCCGTCGCTGAAAGTCTATGCCGATGGAAATATCGCTTGGATTTCCCGCAAATCAGCATCGGGCGAGCTTCATGTTATCAAGATGACAACCTCTCATGGCTCTATCATCGCCGAGAATGTCGAAGTGGCATCATCGTATGGCAAACTTATTACGACAACAGCGTTGCGCATTATTGGGGATTCTCATGAAAATCTCGTAACTTTGCATTTCCGTTAGCATATATGCTGATGGAACAGTTATTTCTATGAACCGCAAAATCTTAATTATAGTAGAAAACCTTCCGGTGCCGTTCGATACGCGTGTATGGCAGGAGGCTACTACCTTAGCTCGCGAGGGCTACATTGTGTCTGTTATCTGCCCGAAAGGAAAGGGCTTCGACAAGGATTATGAACTCTTGGATAGAGTTCATATCTATCGCCACGACCTGCCGAAAGAGGGTAACGGCCCGATAGGTTATGCTCGCGAATATTTCTCGGCATTGCGCCATGAATATCGCCTCGCCAAGCAGATTTATCGCGAACGAGGCTTCGATGTTATCCATGGATGTAATCCCCCGGATAATATCTATATGGTTGCCAAGCGGTTCAAGAAGTATGGCGTAGATTATGTTTTCGACCATCATGACATCTGCCCCGAACTGTTTGAAGCTAAATTTGGAAAGCGCTCAGGCCTGCTGTATAAAAGCCAACTTTGGCTGGAACGCTCAACATATAATCATTGCACTTTTGCCTTCGTAACCAACGAGAGCTATAAAAAAATAGCCATCGAGCGTGGCGGCATGGATCCGCAAAAGGTGTTCGTGCTCCGCAGTGGGCCGAAACTCGACCGCCTGAAGATTCAGGAGCCCAAGCCTGAGGTGAAGCGCGGCAAGCGTTTTATGGTAGGGTATCTCGGCGTTATCGGTCAGCAAGAGGGTATTGAATATCTCCTGGAAGCTGCCCGCTATCTGAAAGAGGAAAAAGGCCGCACAGACATCTTTTGGGGTGTTGTTGGCGGAGGCCCGCATCTCGAAGCGCTCCGCAAGAAGGCTGAAGAAATGGGCCTTTCGGATGTGCTGGAATTTACCGGACGTGTCTCCGACCAAACGCTTCTCGACTATCTTAACACGTCTGATGTATGCGTGAATCCCGATGAATACAACGAGATGAACGATAAGTCGACCATGAATAAGGTGCTGGAATATATGGCATTAGGGAAACCGATTGTGCAATTCGACCTTACCGAGGGGCGCTATTCAGCGCGCGAAGCCTCGCTCTATGCCGAGCGCAATAATGCCCGCGATATGGCAGATAAGATTCTCTATCTGTTGGAGAATCCCGATAAGCGCAAAGAAATGGCGGAATTTGGACGTCAGCGTATCCTCAATGAGCTCTCCTGGGATCACACCTCGCGTGTCCTCCTGGAAGCCTACGATGCCTACTTCACCACCCGCAATCTCTAACTTCCTAATTCACTCTCCCCTAAAAAGTTGTTAGATAAGTAAACTTTTTTGTAAATTTGTAGGTATGATAAGATTGATGATAGCGATGGTTGCTTCTTTGTTGCTGACGGGGTGCGGCAGTAAGCAGGCGCAGGCTGCCGAGCAGGTGGCTGATGAGCCGTTATGCGCTCCGGTTTTAGCGAATGCCGACTCGCTTTACAGCTTTGTGAAGCAGCAAGTAGACTGCGGACCGCGTGTCCCCGGCTCGAAGGCTCATGAAGCTTGTCGCAATCTGATTGTGAATGCGCTCAAGGGGTATGGCGTTGAGGCTGAATTCCAGCCTGCTGCTGTTACTACATTCCAAGGCGAAAAGCTGACCGCTTACAATATCTTCGGGCGCATTAATCCCGATGCTAAAAATAGAATACTACTGTTAGCGCATTACGATACACGCCCATGGGCAGATGAAGACCCCGACGAGGCGAAGCAGCAGCAACCGCTCGACGGCGCCAACGATGGCGGCTCGGGAGTTGCCGTGATGCTCGAAATTGCTCGCTGTATGCAGTCGTTGCCGACAGATAGCGTAGGTGTTGACCTGCTGTTTGTCGATGTTGAAGACTCGGGCGAGTCGGGTGGCGCTGATGAGTCAACCTGGTGTTTGGGCACTCAGAAATGGGCTGACTCTACCCCTTATGCCCCTGGCGAGACGCCCGAATTTGGAATACTGTTTGACATGGTTGGCGGCAAAGACGCTAAATTTAACCGCGAATATTTCTCTCAACAGTATGCAAAAGGGACTGTCGACAAGATTTGGGCTGTAGCTAATGCTTCAGGTTTCGCTGAGCGATTCCCTAACTCTATCGGCGGGTCGATTATCGACGACCATCTCTACATTAATCAGGCCGGAATCCCCTGTATTGATATCATTGAGAGCGCCAACCCTCAGACCGGTAGTTTCAACCCAACCTGGCATACTACCGCCGACTCTCTAGAGGCAATCGACTCTGAGACGCTGCGAATCGTAGCGCAAGTGGTGCTCAATTATCTATATAAGTAAACTATTAGTTCTCAACTATATGACAATCAACGAAAAGCAAGATGAAATCATCGACGAGCTCTCCGGGCTCGACGATTGGATGGATCGCTATGGATATATTATCGACCTGGGAAATTCGCTTCCCCCGATTGATGAAAAGTTGAAAACCCCGTCTCGACTGATCGAAGGGTGTCAGAGCCGTGTTTGGCTCGAAGCCGTGCTCAACGATGAGGGGAAAATCGAATTTACGGCCGATTCTGATGCTATCATCGTAAAGGGTATCATCTCGATGCTGATCGATGTGCTTTCAGGTCATACTCCGCAGGAAATCCTCGATGCCGACCTCTATTTCATAGATCGCATTGGCCTTTCCGAACACCTTTCGCCGACTCGCTCTAACGGCCTGCTGGCAATGGTTAAGCAGATGCGTACCTACGCGCTCGCTTTCAAAGCCATGCAAAAAGGATAACCCCTAAAACTAATAACCATAAATAACTGATCAATTATGTTCAAAAACCAGCCTAATGGTCTGTATGTCCTGGCGTTAGCTAATACCGGCGAACGCTTCGGCTACTATACCATGCTCGCGATTTTCCTGTTCTATCTACAGGCAAAATTCGGCTTTGATGCCACATGGACCGGACAGATCTTCTCGATCTTCCTGGCCCTCGTTTATTTTATGCCGCTCGTTGGTGGTTGGCTCGCTGACAAATGGAGCTTCTCGAAATGCGTTGTTGCAGGTATCGCTGTGATGTTTGTTGGCTACGCATTAATGTCGGCCCCGACTCCTGTTCGCTCGAACACATCTATCATGATTCTGTTTGCGGCCCTACTGCTAATCTCGGTCGGTACCGGTCTGTTTAAGGGTAACCTTCAGGTGATGGTTGGCGACCTTTACAACGACCCGAAATATAGTTCGCAACGCGACTCTGCGTTCTCGCTGTTCTATATGGCTATCAACCTCGGTTCGATGTTCGCTCCCGGTGCGGCTATCTATCTTAAGAATCTTGCATTAAGCCATGGCGGTTTCCTCACCTCCGATCCTATGGCTGCTACGATTAGCAACTGGTGTCTTGACACAAAGGGCTTCACCGATATGTCGGAAGTTGGTGCTGACAAGCTCCGCTCGATGACCGAATTCGCTATGGATAAGGGTATGGATGCCGGCGGTGATGTCGCTGCCTTCCTTAGCCAGTATCTCGGCGATTTCGCTGCACAGTGTGGCCAGGCCGGCGCTGATTTAACTCAGTTTGCAACCAGCTATATTACAGCCTTCTCAACCGGCTGTTCTTATGCTTTCGGCCTCGCTTGCATTTCGTTGATTATCAGCTTCCTTATCTACTCACTCGGCCGTAAGACATACGTTCATATTATCACTAACAAGAAAGACAAGACCAAGGGTGCCGTACAAGCCTCTAACGAACCCGAACTTACTCCTCAGCAGACTAAGCAGCGCGTTGTTGCTCTGCTGCTCGTGTTCGCCGTTGTTATCTTCTTCTGGATGGTATTCCACCAGAACGGCCAGACCCTAACCGAGTTCGCTAAGAGCTGTACCAGCTCAGTTGCTACCGGTTGGACCCGTATCGGTTTCGACCTCAGAGCGCTGGTTGCTGTGGCTGTTGGTGTTTACGCTTTGTTTGGCCTCTTCCAAAGCAAGACCGGCAAAGGCCGTTCAATCTGTGGTGTAATCCTCTTAGCCGTTATCGCTGTAGTTGGATATCTCTACACTCAGAGCCCGGCCGAAGTTGAAGGTATCGACCCCGCTTCATATCAGCAGTTTAACCCGTTCTTCGTTGTAGCCCTGACTCCCGTATCGCTGGCTATCTTCGGCTGGTTGGCTTCTCGCAAGAAAGAGCCCTCCGCTCCCCGCAAGATCGGTTACGGTATGGTGATGGCTGCTGCTGCCTACTGCGTGATGGTGTTCGCATCACTCTCGCTCGTTGGTACTAACGGTTCTGTATCCCCCAACTGGTTGATTTCTACCTATCTGTTGCTGACCTTCGCCGAACTGCTCCTCTCCCCGATGGGAATCAGCTTCGTCAGCAAGGTGGCTCCTCCCAAACTGAAGGGCTCAATGATGGGCGGCTGGTTCGCCGCAACCGCAATCGGCAACTATCTCGTTTCTATCCCGATGATGCTTTGGGGCAAAATCCCCGTATTTGCAATCTGGGGTATCCTCATCGCTATCTGTCTCCTCTCAGCTGCATTCATCTTCTCTATCATGAAGAAGCTTGAAGCCGCTACCGGCGACGCATAATCCGCGCTCATAGCTGTCGATAAGCTCCTCGTAGCTCATCGATAGCTCCCCATAAGCCCCCAACAACAGAGGCATAAGAGTCTTCCCAACTCTTATGCCTCTGCTTATCTTTAACGCTTGCTACTGCTGAAATATTTTTCAAAGGAAAGTTGTTTTAATAATCTAAAATACCTATTTTTGTGGGTAGAAAATAAAGTTATGAGCGATAACGAAATAAAGAACTTATCCGGAATCTTCTCCGTAAAATTAGATGTCTATCTTTTCATGGAGGATGGCGCTTACATTGCGTATGCGCCGGCCTTAGACCTTTGTGGTTATGGCACCTCTGAGGATGAAGCCAAGATGTCGTTTGATACTGTTGTCAAGGAATACCTTGCATATGGTGTAGAACGCCGCACCTTGGTAAAGGATCTCCGGCTGCATGGCTGGAAAGTCCGTTCATTGAAACAATGTAAATTATCATCACCAACATTCGACGTACTGCTAAACTCTAATGATATGCTTCGCGATATCCTGCAAAATAAGGATTATCGTAAGGTGTCAGAGAATATGCCGTTACCAGCTTTGGCTTAACGATGAATACTTATAAACTATCAAATGTCTCGTTAGCAGATTATCGTAAATTCCTTGCTAAAGCGGGGTGTAAATCAGTATCAATTTCGGGAGGCCATGAAAAATGGACGCGCAAGGATTTGACACGTCCAATAATAGTTCAAACTCATGTTGACCCTGTCCCGGAATTCATAATTAAAAATGCATTGAGGACTTTAGGCTTGACAAAGGCAGACTTTTTTCAAATTCTTTTTGTCGAGTAACAAAAGTATATTGGTTATCGGAGGGCAAGGTAGAAGTGCCAGATAGCCAGGGCGGTCGAAACCGCAACGTTGAGGGAGTGCTTGGTGCCCTCTTGGGGGATTTCAATGCAGTTATCGCAGATGTTGACAACAGCCTGATCAACACCGTCAACCTCATGTCCAACAACAATCGCATACTTCTCGTTGGGCGACACCTCGAATTTCTCCAATGAAATAGACCCCTTTACCAGCTCCAAGGCGCAGACTTTGTAGCCATCGGCTTTCAGTTGGTTGACAGCCTCCATGGTTGTAGCATGATAGGTCCACTTTACCGAATCCTCGGCGCCGAGAGCCGTCTTATGAATTTCGACAGATGGGGGAGTGGCGGTGATGCCGCAAAGCGCCAAGCGTTCTACGCGGAAGGCATCCGAGGTGCGAAACATCGACCCGATATTGTTTAAGCTGCGGATATTATCTAATACAACAACCAGCGGTATCTTCTTTTTCAAGCGATACCCTTCAACGCTGTCGCGTCCCATATCCAAAATCGTCTTCTTCTCCATATATTTCTGCGCTTATGAATATTATGCACTATCTGATTAATCGTTCCTTTTTATTGAAAAACCTCTCAAATTTAGAGTGAAATTTTGTAATTACCAAATTTGGCCAATTTTTATTACCCAATTTGGCCAAAATCTATTACCCAATTTGGCCAAGTTTTTCGTAACTTTGCATTACCTAACGGTGTTATTATCTTAAAGGAAAAAGAAATTTATGGAAACAACCCGTCAAGCAAAGATCGCACGTCTGCTGCAAAAGGAACTCAGCGAGATTCTGCGTGTGCAGACTGCAAAGACCCACGGCATCATTATTTCGGTGTCGTCGGTGCGTGTTAGCCCCGATTTGTCGGTGGCTAAGGCTTACCTTTCGGTATTCCCTTCGGCTCAGAGCCAAACGATTATAGAAAACCTTACTCGCAATGCGCGCACTATCCGCTACGACCTTGGTCAGAAAGTGCGCTATCAGTTGAGAAAGGTGCCCGAACTGGCGTTCTTCCTGGATGATTCGCTCGACTATATCGAGAATATCGACAATCTGCTGAAGGAGGATCATCAGTCTGCGCCGGAGGCAGAATAATCCCGCCGCCCCCTGACTAAGCTATTCTTTAGCTCTTAAATCTCTCATCTTTTTAGATTTCTTACTTTTGGAAGAAGAAGATTACGACATTCGCCGAGAGGCTTCGCGATCAGAGTCAGACAATGACTTTGAACGTGCACTGCGCCCGCGCCGTTTCGACGACTTTTCCGGTCAGGATAAGGTGGTCGAAAACTTGCGTATTTTCGTGCAGGCGGCGCGCATGCGTGGCGAAGCGCTCGACCATTTGCTCCTCTATGGCCCTCCGGGCTTGGGCAAGACAACCCTATCGGCGATTATTGCCAACGAACTCGGCGTAGGCTTCAAGGTTACGTCGGGCCCCGTGTTGGATAAACCGGGCGATTTGGCCGGCATCCTAACCTCGCTGGAGGAGAACGATGTGCTGTTCATTGATGAAATCCATCGCCTGAGCCCCGTGGTTGAGGAATACCTCTATTCGGCGATGGAGGACTATCGTATCGACATCATGATCGATAAAGGACCGGGTGCTCGCTCGGTTCAGCTATCGCTATCCCCCTTTACGCTGATTGGAGCCACTACCCGTAGCGGCTTGCTGACCTCGCCGCTGCGCGCTCGTTTCGGCATCCCCTGCCACCTGGAATATTATGACCATGAGGTTCTGGAACGCATCATCCTGCGCTCTGCCCATCTCCTGGGGGTAAAATGTAGCGGTGAAGCCGCCCACGAGATTGCCCTCCGCTCGCGCGGCACACCTCGTATTGCCAACCGCCTGTTGCGCCGTGTGCGCGACTTCGCTATGGTGAAAGGCTCCGGCGCTATCGACCCCGAAATCGCGCGCTATGCGCTCGAGGCGTTGAATATCGACCGCTATGGCCTCGACGAAATCGACAATAAAATTCTTTCAACAATTATCACCAAATTCCGTGGTGGCCCGGTTGGCTTATCAACTATCGCTACGGCGCTTGGTGAAGACCCCGGTACGGTTGAAGAGGTTTACGAACCGTTCCTCATTAAAGAGGGTTTTATCAAGCGTACTCCCCGTGGCCGCGAGGTGACCGACCTGGCGTGGAACCATCTCGGAATAGACCGCATGAATATCGACCGCGGACTTTTTGACTAATTCTGAATATTACTGATGGCTTCTATAAAGTCGCTTTTTAAGGATACCGCCATCTATGGCGTAAGCTCCATTGTGGGGCGTTTTCTCAACTGGTGTCTGGTCCCGATGTACACCTATCTATTCGCTGCCAACGAATATGGTATCGTGACCAACATCTATGCCTACGTTGCTCTCGCTCTCGTTATCTTAACCTATGGTATGGAAACCGGATTTTTCCGCTTTGCCAACCATGAACGCTGGACTGACCCTCAAGAAGTCTACTCTACCGGACTAATCTCACTGGCCTCAAGCTCGCTGCTGTTTATCATCGCCGGATGCCTAATCTCCCCCGAATTAGCCGCGTTGCTCGACTGTGGAGCTCATCCTTCATTCGTGTGGATGATGGTGATTACGGTTGGCGTAGATGCCTTTACGGCGCTCCCGTTTGCCTATCTTCGTTATCAGAAACGCCCGCTTCGCTTTGCAACGTTGAAGCTGCTGAACATCGGCTTGAACATCGGCCTGAATATCTTCTTTGTGCTCCTATGTCCATGGCTATGGAAGACAGCGCCGCAGACTATTAGCTGGTTCTATAATCCGACTTTCGGCATCGGCTATATCTTCCTCGCCAACCTTATCAGCTCACTGGTAGTGCTTCTGTTGCTCTATCCCGAACTGACAAAGGTACGTTACCGTTTCAACGGGCAGCTCTTGAAGGAGATGCTTCTCTATAGCTATCCTATCTTGATTCTCGGCATCGCCGGAATTATGAATCAAACCCTCGACAAGATTCTTTATCCGATGCTGATCTCGGATAAGGTTGAGGCGATGACCGGCCTCGGAATTTATGGCGCCAACTATAAGATTGCCATCGTGATGGTGATGTTCACACAGGCGTTCCGCTTTGCCTACGAGCCGTTTATCTTTGCGCAGAATAAGGAGGTGAAAGGTGACGATAAGAACGCGTCTTACGTGCAGGCCATGAACTGGTTCGTTGTTTTCGGCTTGTTTATCTTCCTGGGCGTAATGTTCTATCTGCCCGTGCTCCGCTACTTCATCTCCCCGCAATATTTTGTCGGACTGAAAGTCGTTCCCATCATCATGATGGCGGAATTTTTTGCCGGCATTTTCTTTAACCTC